>JACRCS010000045.1 GCA_016218905.1 Deltaproteobacteria bacterium | reverse complement strand
GAAGTGACCCTGGTTCGTATGATCCGGCCTGTACCGTGCCATCGCCTCCCCTCACGTCCAGAGTGATGCCGGATTATACCAGAGTACTCCCGCCAGATGCACGATTATGTCCAGAAGGGGGTTAATCAACAGGCTCAACGACGAGTGTAACCGGTGCGGAGCACACGTGTGTGCGGAGCATCCGCGTTGACACTCTTGTTATACGCGGCGCCTGTTCGTGTCCTGCTACTATCGAGTCCGTGATGGGACCACCGGCTCTACAGCCACGTTGATGTGGCGATACATGACGCCGCCTTCGATCACGTCTTCCGGCACTTGCACCTGCCGACCTGACACGACAATTGCGTATCGATAGCCCCTAAGTTCGCTTCCGGCGAGCACCCCGGCGGCGTATTGGTCAGCTTGGGAGCGCGCCTCGCCGAACCGCTTCTGTGCTTCCGCTTCCGAACCCGCCTTCTTCCACTCAGTCAGGACGAAGCCATCGACGAAGCCTTGCTCCTCGGCTAGGTCCCCACTGGGCTCCTGAAAGACTAAATCGGTACGCGCCCCCGCCGCGCCTACCTTGAAGGCCCAGATGCCATGTAGGAGCAAATGTACGGCCCCGAGCCCTTCACACGCGACCTCCCCTTCCTGAAAAGCGATTTGCCACTTCTCCCGGAACGCGGGATCGACAACGATAAGACGCTGAAGATGCGCAAATGCTCGCTCGGAGCGAGCCCGTATCGCCTCCTGGGCGTCCGATAGTATGAAGGACAACTCTGTCTCAAAAGCAGCCAATAGAACCAGTGCGGCCCACACGCGCTCCTCAAGGGCGTTAGGTGGACCGGATCCGTCACGGATTAAAGCACCCGTCCTCTCCAGAAAGTCGTGGATTGCCTCGAGCGCGGGTGGCGGCAGCGCGTTGCGGAAGTGATCTCGAAATAGCAACAGGCCGGAAAGCACTGATTCGCACTGCTCACGAAGACGTTTGGCTCTTCCGTGGCCGTCGCTCGCGCGGATAGAGAGGTAGCTGGCGTGAAGTTGGCCAGCCTTCATTAGGCCGCGGATACGACTGGATAGCGCCCGCCACTGATCAGAGTAGGTCATCTTGGTGTTCCGTGATCATCCTTTAACGTATAACGGGGAGCACAACCGGCGCTGCCAAGCGTCCGGTTCGTGCTTGGGTTCGCCAAAACCTAGGGAAGTGATACAAAAGAAGTGGCCTTACTCTCCTGGTCGGCCCCCAATTACTTAACTAAATGCAATGAGTAAATCTGCCCATCTTGCCTGTACCTGTATTCCAAAGGTGTCCCAGCAACAACGCCAGGCGGTAAAGCCAAAGAAAGAGGCTTGCATCGAAATGGCCAGAATGGGAGGCCAGCCAGCATGCGGCGTACGTTATCAAAGTAGTGCTTGGAATCAGTCAAAACTCTGAGTATTCCGCCCTTCCTCAGAGTACGATAGAGTCCATTTCCAAAATCGCGCGTCATCAGTGGTCTCCTGTTTCCTTTAGGGTCGATGTAGCTCTCAGAAGGGAAGTAGATATGAAAAACCGACACTGAACAGGCGGGCAAATGCTTCGTCACAATCTCGACGGCGTCAGCTTGGATGAAGTGCAGATTCGGGAGGCTGAGCCGAACTGCCCTTCTTGCGGCCTCTTCATGCCGTTGTGCGTTGATCTCGATACCGAAAAACAGCGTGGCCGTATTGTGGGCTGCAAGGCGACTCAAAGTGTGCCCAAAGGAGCTTCCCACTTCGATCTCCACGGAAGCACAGGGGCGTTTGCATACTTCAGCAAGGTAAGCCGTACTTGCCTCACAGTGGGCGGTGAGCTGTGGCCCGATCTCAGTCTCTGAGTCAGGTTTTCGACGTAGACTCAACCGATGTCCTTTGCCCGCTCTGCTCTTTGGTAGGGTAGCCTAACCCTGAAGGTGGTTATGTGCGCTTTGCTGGGGCGTCCTCCTCTCGATTGAGCTGGCACGCTCTCGGCCGTAATTGAACCAGAGTGTCTCTTAATTATCGCGAGAGCATCCGACAAACCCATACCGTGACCGGACTTGGAGTGCCGTTTCGCGTCTTCGCTCCTGTACCCTTCTTGGAAAATAAGCCCTGAATCCAACTCCTCTTGGACAATAGGAACACCCCAGTTCTCTATGGATATACAAACTTGGTTGGCCTCCATATTCTGGGACACCACAACCCATGGAAGTCTTCCTCCTTGCATTCCAAAACTATATTTAACCCCGTTGAGTAGGATGCTCTTCAGTGCCCTGGCAAGTTCCGTAAAATCGCCCCTAAGGACAAAATCAGCGCTGGATCTCTTTAGTTGTATTTCGACGCCTTTGGCCCTGGCGTAGCTTTGAGCACTGGCGACAACCGAAGCTAGAAGTTCAGTGGTGCTAATGCGCCTTTTTTCATCTGTCAGTTTAGCGTCCCCGGAACGAAGATAGGCGGTGACTAGCTCAGCACGCTGCAACATCTCTTCAAGGCGCAAGGATAGCTGGTTTAGATCGAACTGGCACGAAATCCTCTTCACCTCTATTGCCGTGGTTTCAAGCTGCCCCAATAGACCTCCGTCCACGGACCGCCGAATACCGGAAGCCCCAACCAACTGCAGAGCTTCGTCGGCGAGTTCGAGGAGGTTGCTTGGCAATATAGAATCTTGAAACCCCCTTACCTCTCCGGCAAGCTCGACTGCGGCCGCAGACTTGGTCCTAAGGGGTATTAGGTGAAGTGCTGCATCACTTGGAGTGGAAAGCGCACGGTGAACCCGACTGACGAGATCAATCATGGCACTCGCCGGAGTATCAAACAGCGCAGTAGAGGTTCGGCCGGTTTCGTCTGGCGAGAAGTTGAAAGGGTTCGGTCCGAAGAAATGGTTGATGTTCTCTACCGCGTCTCGAGCAGCAATGAGCTCGAGTATATTGTCGTGCAACATTTGTGCGAAGGTCCTCGTGATTCTTCGAACTCCCGACAAATCGTGCGGCGAGGCCTGCATAGTATGCTGTGCTGAGCCATCCGTCTTCTCTCCACTACTGCCAGAATCTGCCACGGCACTCAAGGCGTCCTTGATAGCTGCTGCCAGGGCCGCAGGATTGCCTATGATGTCGGCTTTTGGAAGAAAGAAAACATTGCCGAGAGCTACATCTAGTCCGTCCTGCAACAATGCCTTATGCGGAAACCCACTAGTCACAATAATGGGCGAGCGTTCAAGGGAATCTCCAATGCTCTTAGGAAGAAGCCCTGTTCGGATTGCCTCGACCAAGGCTAGGCCAGTGCGATTCTGAAACTTGCCTAGCAAGGGCGCCAAGGCAGCTTCATAACGCCCGAGGTTGCCCAAAGGTATATCGTAAATGTCGACCAGGAGGACTCCGTAGACTTCTTTCGCGAGCTTGTTCAGCGCGACAGATATAGAGGACGCGAAGTCACATAGAAGTTCTGGCATGATTTCGCAAAGGGCGGTTGTTGTTGTGCCTAGGGACCTCGGCTCGTCGTCAACCCAAAGAACCCTGAGTCTCTCGACGGGCGACCTCCCGATTTCTTCGCCTCCTGTCATTGGATACCCTCCAGCCTGAGCAGCGTGTCCAGCTTAGAGTCTCGGAGTTGAGCCTGTGCATCCGAGAGATCCCGCCGCAGATCCAGCAACGTGCGCCGCGTTTCATCCGTCATCATTGTCACGTCCTGGAGTGCTCTGACCGTTTCTTTGACCGTTAAGGAAAGGTTCTTTGCGGCATGAAACGGTTTCCGTTGCTCCGGCGTCAAGTATGCATCGTTCTTGCCAAAGGCTGTCTCAATCTCCATTGCCGCCTTGATCAGGGCGCCATTTATATCCGCCGTGTCAAGGCTAGAAGGGACACTTTGAACAATAGTCCAAATCACATCCTTGACGTTTTGAATGCAACGAACTCCCTCTGCGAGCGCCTCCATCGTATGACATAGCTCCTCAGTCGCCACGTTAAGCACTACCTTATAACGCTCCAGAGATGCAGAATTCGCATAGGAACGCTTCGCGAGGACTATGCCTGCTATCAAATTAATGATCGAAACAACCAGGGCAGCGCAGGCAGAGACAAGAGCGATCGTTATCTTCGTGTCCATATATCCTCCATGGCCATCATAATGACATCAGCCTTATGAATTGATGAGCTCCCTCAAATCGCGCTAACGTGCTGGCGAGCGGTCAAGTAGCTATCGGGGCTAACGTCTGGCTGCGTGCGTATCGTGGCGAACAGGTGACTATCACGTCAGCGTGATAGCGCGATGATTCGTGTGTATATCTTTGCCCTCCTGCCTTGATAAACCAGGTTTAGGGCGGATTATCAAGGCGCCTTGATAATCCGCTGTATCGAGTTTTGAGTCGGTCTCGTTTGGACCGGCGCACAGCTGGCGTCTCCGATTCTGCCCGGCCGGAACTCGCAGCCTGGCGCTGGGTAGTCGGCTGCCCAGCTTGGTGGATCGAGGCGATGGCACACGACGAGAGGGGGCGAGCCTCGCTTCTCCTTGCGGCGTGGCTCTTACCTGGTATTTTATACAGGCACTGGAAGACGGGCTTCCTTCTCCGGGGAGGGTCGACGTGAAACAGGGGGGAGAGCAGGCGAAGCGCATTGATGCCTTCTGGGGCCGCTACCGCGAGTGTGTCGCACGGCGGGGCGTCCGGGGCAAGGGGGCCGAGTGGATCTTGAAGCGCGCTCGGCACTTCGTCGATGCCTTGCCCGGCTCGCGGCTTGCGGACCGCACCGCCGAAGAGGTCGGCTCGTACTTCGGCCGCGTGCTCGGGCGCTGGCAGCTCGCGGACTGGCAGATCGGCCAGGTCGTCGATGCGGTTCGCATCCTCTACGAGGATCTCGTAAAGGTCCCCTGGGCCGCTGACTTCCCCTGGAGGGCTTGGAAAGAACCCCACCTGAGTTTTCCCGAGATCCTCGCTGGCCATCAATCCGACGCGATTCCGCGGCACGCGGAAGCCCCCCGGCCTCCCGCTCCGGACAGTCCGCGGGGGGGTGAAGATGCTCGAAGAACACTCGGCCCTGTTCGATCGGCTTCGGGCGGAGCTGCGCACGCGCCACTATTCGCTTCACACCGAGAGGGCCTATGAGGAGTGGCTCCATCGCTTCCTCACGTACAACAATGGCCTGCCCCCGAAGGAGAACGCCGAGGAAGCCGTACGAAACTACCTCTCGTACCTTGCGAAGGACCGGCACGTCGCGGCGAGCACCCAGAACCAGGCCCTCTGTGCGCTCGTCTTCGCCTATCGGGAAGCCATCGGTCGGCCCCTCGAGATCATCGGGGAGTTCGGGAAGGCGAAACGTCCCCGCAGGCTCCCTACGGTGATGGCGCTGCCCGAGGTCGATCGCGTTCTCGAGAGGATGGAGGGCGCCCACCGGCTGATGGCGGAGCTGCTCTACGGGAGCGGTCTTCGCATCTCGGACTGCATTCGTCTTCGCGTGAAAGACCTCGACTTCGCCTATGGTCAAATCGTGGTGCGGGACGGAATGGGGGCGAAGAATAGGGTCACGATGCTTCCGGACTGCGTCCGAGAGCCGTTGCAGGCCCACCTCGCCAAGGTCCGGGAACTCTTCGAGGCGGACCGGAAGAACGGACTGCCGGGGGTCTACACGCACGTCATGAACCGGCCCGGCCTGGCCGTGCGCAGCCCTGCGGACCTTCGCGGCCAGCGGGCCGGCGCCCCGGGGCGGCAGCCGGCGGCCGGCTGAGCTCACCTGAGGAGCCCACCGTAAAGGTTGCATGCGAACGCAAAAACCATGAACGCAAAGAGGCGCCGCGGCCGACTTCCCGTCGGCGGCGACGCCTCTGTTCTTCCTGCTGTTCCCGGTTCCGGCTCTCTCCCCATCCCCACCCTCCGGATGGGGGCACGCTAGCCCCGGCGGCTCGGGCCTGTCAACGCGAATCACGCCCCCGGGAGGAGGATGACCTTCAGCGCCTTGAGGACAGCCACTGTACCCCGCCGTTTTTCCCGGCTTCGATCTGGGACAGGTAAGGTTTTGAGATTCCTGCTCCGTTGGCGAGAGCTTCCTGGGTCAAACAGCGGTGCTCGCGCCAGAGTTTCACGGAAGACTCGCCGGCCACCTCCCTGGCGACGATTTCATGAGGGATCCGGAACCCATCGTCCGCAACCTTGGCCGCGCGGTACTCCGCCAGGTCTTCCGCTGCCTCGGCATCCTCCAGCAGTTTCCCATAGAGGTGGCGGGACTCCCTCGTTTGACCGACGAGCTGAGGCCTGGTGACTGTCTCGGAGGAGTGGGCGAGCCTCGCGGCCGCCGAAGAAACGCGGAGCGAGCTACGCGGGGAAACAGCGGGCGAGAAACGCCCGAACTTCTGCTTCCGCGCTCCCGTCCGCGACACGCCGCTGCTTCACCGCCAACGACCCGAGCACCTCGATTTCCGCGGCGGTGAGGCGGTCGACGAGCTCGGTGGTATAGCGCTCGTGGTCCCAGCCTCCGCAGGCGACGAGGAGGGCGGTGGGGGGAAGACGCCGGCCGTCCAGGAACGCGTTCACCGGGGGGCAGGCCAGGGTCCACTTGGGCAGGGCGAGGAGGCAGCGGTCGTAGCCTTCCGTCTCGGGCGGGTTGCGCAGCGGCGAGCGGGCTCCGGGGACGAAGGAGAGCAGGAGCCAGAGGGGGTAGGGGAGGTCGACCTCCGGCACGAGGCGCTCGGCCGTGACCTCGTGGCCGGCTTCGGCGAGCGCCTCCCGCGCGAGGGCGACCAGCCGCTCCACCGTGCCGGTGCGGGAGTACCACGGGATCAGGACCTTCACGGTTCGGTCTCGGGCTCCGGTTCCGCTCCCGAAGGCAGGAAAGCCCGGCGGCTCAGGGCGTACCGCTTCATCTTCCGCTCGATGGTCCGGCGCGAGAGGCCGCTCGCCCGCGCCACCCGGTGGATCTGGCCCCCGAACCTCCGGAGCTGTTCGGTCAGGTAGACGCGTTCGAACTCGTCGACCACCCGGTCCAGCGCCTCCGCGAAGGGGAGGTCGAGCTCGCCCTGCGGGCCCTCGAGCCGGTTGAAGGTGTCGGGGCCTATGGCGTCGCGGAGCTGCGGGGCGCGCAAGACCCGCCCGCTTCCGATCACAACCGCGCTCTCGATGATGTTCTCGAGCTCCCGCACGTTCCCGGGGTAGTCGTACCGCTGCAGGATGATGGCAGCCCTCGGCTCGATGTCCCGGAACTGTTTCCCGTACTTCTCCGAGTACCGCCGGAGAAAGGACTGCGCGAGGAGCAGGATGTCCTCCCGGCGGTCCCGAAGGGGCGGAATCTCCACGTGTACCACGTGGAGCCGGTAATAGAGGTCCTGCCGGAAGGCGCCCCGGGTCACCTCGTCCCGGAGCCGCTTGTTGGTGGCCGCCACGATGCGGACGTCGGTGCTCCTCTCCTGGTTCTCGCCGACCCGCGTGATCGCGCCCTCCTGGAGGACCCGGAGGAGCTTCACCTGGAGCCTCGGCTCCATCTCCCCGATCTCGTCCAAGAAGAGCGTCCCGGCCGAGGCGGCCTCGAAGTAGCCTTTCCGCTCGCGGTGCGCCCCGGTGAAGGCCCCGCGCGTGTGACCGAAAAGCTCGCTCTCCAGGAGCTCTCCGGGTATCGCCCCGCAGTTGACCGGCACGAAGGGGCCCGCGGCCCGAGGCGATTCGGAGTGGATCGCGCGGGCGAAGAGCTCCTTGCCGGTTCCGGACTCGCCCTCCAGGAGCACCGTGGCGTCGGTCCGGGCGGCGCGCCGGACCAGCTCGAAGAGGCGCCGAACGGCGGGGCTGCGCCCCAGGATCTTCTCCTGGAAGCCGTGGCGCTCCTTCTCCAGCCGCAGGCTCTTCACCTCCTCGCGCAGGCCCCTGAGCTCCAGGGCGCGCCGCACGGTGTGGAGGATCTCCTCCGGGAGAAGCGGTTTTTGCAGGTAGTCGAAGGCCCCGAGCTTCATCACCTCGATGGCCGAATCGACCGACGCGTGGGCGGTGATCACGACGACCTCGGTGTCGGGGTGGTCTTCCTTGACCCGCCGGACCACGTGCTCGCCGCCCTTCCCGCCGAGCACCATGTCCGTGAGGACCAGATCGAAGGTCGTTCCCTCCAGCGCCTTCTCCGCTTCCGCCGCCGACAGCGCCCGCGAGACGCCGTAGCCCTCGGCGTGAAGGACTCGGGTGAGCAGGTCCGCCATCCCGGCCTCGTCATCGACCACCAGGATTCGGGGGCTCTCAGGCATGTTCTTCCCCCGAGCGGTACGAGGGCTCGCTCCACCACGGCTCCCGCCGGTACGGCACGGGCACGCCGTCGAGGCGGACCCGGGCGCCTCCGTTGTCGACGGGTAGCTGGAGGAGCGAAGCGGCCGCGCCCGGCTGGTCCCACTCTCCCCAGCGCTTCCACACCTGGGGGTCTGCGCTCAGGGCGAAGACCGCGGGCCCCACGGAGCTCATGGAGACGATCTCCGCTCCCTGGGTCCGCAGCCGGTCCATGGCGGCGTAGATCTCCTCTCCCTCCCGGCCGTGGAGGCAACACTCGGCCCGCTTCGAGCCGAGGCGGGTGAGGTGGAAGAGGACCTCCCCTACCGCGGGCAGGTCGCCCGAGATCATGGCCGGCAGCAGGTCCATGACGAGGCGGTACGCCTTCTCGGAGGCGTCGCTCCGGTCCAGCTCGCGGGCCCGGTTCAGGAGCGCCGCGGCTTCTTTCTCCCCGGAGGTGGGCCTCGGGTCGAGAAACGGGAGGAGGATCAGGGCGCGGGTAGATTCGGGCAGCGAGGTCCGGCAGAGAAGCTCGCAGCGATCCGAGGCGACCACCATGCCGCCGTGGAGCGCCACCATCGCCCCCACGTTGGTCTCGAAGCCCGGCACGAGGCGGGACTCCCCCGGGAGCTCCTCGCAGTAGTTGTAGGCGACGAGCTTGCGGAGGTCGCGAAGCGCCAGCGGCCGACCGAAGATCTCGTTGAGCGCGGTGGCCGCGGCCGTGAGCGCCCCGATGGACGAGCCGAGCCCCAGGTGGCGCGTTCCGTGGTCTTCCAGTTCGACCTCGATCGCCGCGTCGTACCGCGTCATCCGCCGGAAGAGCTCGGTCACGTGGAGCGCCAGGTCCCGCCGGCTGCCCCGGGCCTCCGAGCCGGCGCCGCGCCGGAGGACCACGCGTGCCCGGCAGAAGAGGGCCAGGCCGAAGCCGATGCCGCCGCCGCCCGGAAGGCCCACGTCGAAGCGGTTCATGTCGACGACCGAGGCGTGGAGGCGGCTCGGCACCTCCACCTCGCACACCGTCTCCGGCGGGCTGGCTTCGAAGGGACGCAGGTTGCCCCCCCACCGCTCCGGGAGGACGAACCGGTCGGCGTCCCCCGGCTCGAAGGGGTCGAGGGCTGCGGGGGCTCGGGTGTTCGTCGACTCCCCGAGGGGCTGAATCGGCTTCTGCATTGCCGTGTGAGAGTACCACACCCGCGTTTGAATCCTCACGGCGAAATGCGGCAGCGGCGACGCACCCGAAGCTTCGGGAGCGGCACCGCAGACGCGGGCGACCGCGGCGGGAGCCGGTTTGGAGGGTGAGCGGCGGGCGCCTCAGCCGAGCCCGACCGGTCTCCAGACCCGGCCGTTGAACCAGAGCCGCGAGAAGGGTTCCCCCAGCGGGAGGAGGGCAGCTTCGAGGGCGGCGGGATCGAAGCGGAACTCGGGTGCGGCGAGCTCGGGGTCCCACGGCTGCAGGATCACGGCTCCTCCGTCGAAGGTCACGAACCTGGGAGCCAGGGGGGAACCCCACTGCCGAGCCGCCGCCTCGGCCAGGAGGGCGTCGGGCCCATCGTAGGCGAGAAGCTGGTGGAGCGTCACGAGGTTGGGCGGCGCCAGGGGAACCTCGCCGCGAAGGTTCCGCGCGAGGGCCTCTTCGGGGGTGGCCCAGAGCCCGTCGACGATCTCCTGCCCGTCGGGTGAGCAGCTCTGGCCCGCGGGCAGAGCTGCGACGAAGAAGCGGGCGTCGAAGCGCCGCTTCATCCCGGTGGGCGTGATCCAGCGCGCCCAGGGCATGAGCGCCTCCCGGCGAAACCGCCACCCGCGGGCGGATGCCTCCCGCAGGAGCCAGCCCGGGTCCAGCGGTGCCGCGCTCCGGCGCTCCAGGAGCTCTCGGAGCTCCTCCCCTCCGGCCCCGCCCAGGAGCACTCCGGCCTCTTCGAAGGTCTCGCGGATCGCCGCGATCGCGTGAGACAGGAGCTCCGGCGGGGCATCTGCACCCTCGGTCGCAGGCGGTCCGAAGACCCCACCCCAGGCGTCGCCGTCCCGGTCCGACTCGTCGACCATTCCCCCGGGAAAAACGTAGTTCCCGCCCATGAAGACGGTCTTCGGGTTGCGGCAGACGAGGTATACGGTCAGATTGGGCGCGTCCCTCCGCACGAGGATCGCCGTGGAGGCGGGCAGGGGCGTCATCGGGTCCAAGAGCGGCTCTCCTCGGGTGAAGGGGGCGGGCTGAAGGGTGTCGTCGAGTATCGGCGCCCGGTACCGTGCCGTCAAGGCGGCGGGTTCGAGTGCGAAGGTGCGGAGTGTGCGGTTCGGAGGCCGGGTGGAAAGCTGGAAGACGGGGAAGCTGAAATGTCTCGAGGACTGCGCCCTCGGGCAAGAACGCAAACGGCGCGCCCGACAGGGCACGCCGTCGCATTCTACGATGAAACTGGACCGCTACTTCTTCGTCCGGCGCCGTACGGTACCGGCCAGGCCCAGGAGACCCGACCCGAGGAGTAGCAGCGTGCCGGGCTCCGGGACAGGCATGTTGACGAAACTCTCACTCCCGCCGTTCGCGAAGCCCTGCACCTTGATGCCGATTCTGAGGCTTCCGTCTCCGAGGGCAGCCAATGCATCGTCGAACGTTTGGTCGTTGAGCAAGTTGAAGGTGATGTCCAGCCATTCGCCCGGGTTGACTCCATTACGTTGGCGTGGAGCGTTTGAATCGGCCGAAAACGTGCTCACAAAGGAAATAGCACTTCCACCCGGGAGGTTCGGTGGGTTCGCACCCTCACTGAAGTTAACGCCGAAGCCGCCTGCGATGCTAGCTATACCTAAGAGCATCCCATCATCGAAATAGACATCCGTGATTGAACACGCCTGTGGACCATCGTTGTAGAAGTGGAATTTAACTTGGTTTGAGCCGGGGTCGCTGATATCCACAAAGAGCTGGGCCTCACCAATTGACGCGTTGGTTGCATTGTTGTTGGTGATGCTCTTGAATCCTAGGGCCGTTGTTGCCCACCCGCTCGTCGTGACAGCCCCCACGAGCAGGAAGCTCAATAGCAGTCTTCTCATGGCGATCCTCTCCAGGGACCTCCGGCTCGGGGCCTGGACCTCAGGAGTATCCGCAGGCCGACAACCGGTGCGCATCGCGTTCGTGGCGGCGCGCGCTACGCCGAGCGTGGGTACCTGCATAATGCGGGCCAATTCCGTGCTGTTCAATGAAGATCTCTCAAGCTCCTGAAAACGCAAGGGTTTTCCCGTGGATTAGAGTAGGCGCAACCGCCGTCTGGCGCCGAAGAGAGAAATCCATTTCCACTTTTGGAAGCTGTGTTGAGGAGGATGTGATGCCGGCGCGGGGGCACAAGCCGCGGACCGCAGAGAAGACCCTGCGACCATAGGTTACAGAAGTTGCCAACGTCCCGTCCGTCCCCAGCTTCTTTCGGCTGTGGGAGCGGCCTCCAGGCCGCGATTGTCGGAGCCGGAGGATCGGCCTCCGGCCGAGTTCGTGGTCTGGAGACCACTCCCACAGGATGCCGAACTCCGGAAGGTTCTTTCGTCTGTGGGAGCGGCGTCCAGGCCGCGGTGGTCGGAGCCGGAGGATCGGCCTCCGGCCGAGTTCGTGGCTGGAGACCACTCTCACAGGATGCCGAACTCCGGAAGCTTCTTTTTGTCTGTGGGACCGGGCTCCAGGCCGGGACGGTTTGAAGCTGTGGCGCGGGAGAAGGAGGCGCCCGGCCGGTCGGAGAGGCTGTTCGGGAGAGGGGGCTCGCGCGTACAGTGGAGGCCATGCAGAGGGAGCGAAGGCGCGCGGGCTCGGCACCGTGGAAAGGGCGAGTGGGATTCCGATCTGCGGCGGGTTGCGCGGCCCTCCTCCTCGCCCTCCTGCTCGCGAGCTGCGCTCCGGCGCCCGCGCTCCGAGTCTCCCCGCAGCTCCCGCCCTCGAGCTGCGGGTGGTCGCCAGCTTCGGAGGCCGACGAGCGGTTGGAGGTCGTGCAGGTCTGCTTCCTCAGTGATGGGCTGCGGATCGGGGCGCTCCTCACGAAACCGAAGGGCAGCGGGCCCTTCCCCGCGTACGTCCACAACCACGGCTCGCTGCCGCGCTGGACGGCCGGCCGGCCCCTCTGGGCCGCCCCCGAGGAGCTCGACCGGACCCTCGCGTCCGCCGGCTACGTGGTCCTGCGGCCGGCCCGGCGGGGGTACTTCGGGTCCGAGGGTCAGTCGATGACGTACTGGGCGACCCGGGTCTTCCTGAGGGCCTCGGACGTGATCCTCGGGGCCTACGACGAAGCTCGCGACGTCGAAGCCGCCTTCGACTACCTTTCGGCCTCCGCGTTCGTGGACCCCCGCCGCATCGCGCTGGGCGGGCACTCCGTCGGGGGGCTCGTCACCGTGATGGCCGCCGCTGCGCGCCCGCAGGCGGCGGCGGTCGTCACCGTCGGCGCCGGGATCACCTGGCGGTGGAGGGGCGTCGAGGAGGGCGACCCGGCCGTGAGCGCCGTCTGGCGGCGAGAGGCGCCGCGGCTCTCCGCCCCCACGCTGATCCTCCACGCCCAGGACGACGACGTCGTCACCCCGGAGCTGAGCCGTGAGCTGGCGCGCCTCCTGGCGGGGCGCGCTCCCGTCCGGCTCGAGCTCTTCCGCGGCGGACACCTCTTCACCCCCGTCGCGCGGATCCGCAGGTTCCTGGACGAAACTTTGAAGTAGTGTCCCGTTTGGGAAATCCTTGCCTGCTATTCAGCCCCTGCGAGGGCCGAACGGCGCTGATTCGCCGCCGTTCGGCCTACCGGCGTGATGCGCGAACTAACCGCACGGGGCGCTGGCCAGCCGATGAGCTCCGCCCCACCGTGGGCGCTGGACTCTGGGACGAGTCCCCTGAGTCCGACGAGTCGGACCGGTCCGAGCTCGGCCTTGACCCTCCACCGGGCATAGAGTACGGTACCTCAGCTTCTGGGGTACGATGTACATAACCGGGACCCGGGTTCCCTCCCTTCGCGCAGGACTCGCAGCATGCTCGAGATTCGGTTCAGCGGCCGTGGGGGCCAGGGCGTGGTGGTCGCTTCCCAAATGCTCGGCCTGGCGTTCTTCAAGGCCGGGGCCTATCCCCAGTGCTACTCCCTCTTCGGCGGCGAGCGCCGCGGCGCGCCCGTGGTCGCCTTCCTCCGGGTGGACGAGAAGAAGATCCTCCTCAAGTGCGAGATCGGCCAGGCGGACGAGCTCCTCTGCTTCGACGACGGGCTGCTCGGCCCCGCCGAAATCCGCGGCCTGGTCCGGCCGGGCGGCCGGCTCCTGATCAACACCCACCGCCCGCCGGAGAGCTTCGCCGAGCTCGCGGAGTTCGAGAAGGGGTTCGTCGACGGCGCGGCGATCAGCCGGGAGACCGGCCTGCCCGCAGTGGTGAACAGCGCGATGCTCGGCGCCTACGCCCGCTTCGGAGCCCGGCTCCCTTTGGAGACCGTCCTCGAGGCCATCGCCGAGGGCGTGCCCGCCAAGCACGAGGAGAACCGGGAAGCCGCGAAACGAGCCCATGAGCGGGTCGTCTTCGAGCCTGCGAGGAGCTGAGATGGCAGTGGCCGGCGGGTCTCTCCCGCGCTACCTCGACCCCGAGCAGATCATCCCCATCTCCCGCGAGAGCACGGAGGTGACGAAGACGGGGGAGTGGTCCGACCGGCGGCCGAAGTTCGCCGAAAAAGCCTCGCCCTGCCGGGTCGACTGCCCCAACGGGAACAACATCCCCCGGGCGCTCTTCGCGGCCGCCCGGGGCGACTTCGACGGCGCGCTCGCGAGCTTCCTCGAGGAGTCCGCGCTGCCGGGCGTCTGCGGGCTCGTCTGCCATCACCCCTGCCAGGGTTTCTGCAACCGGATCGGCCTCGACGGCCCCGTCAGCATCCGCCTCCTCGAACGCGCGGCCGCCGAGCTGGGAAGCGCCCGTCCGGCGGCCTTGAGCGACCTCGGCCGCAACAAGCCCGTGGCGGTGGTGGGCGGCGGGCCGGCGGGAATCGCGGCAGCCTACCACCTCGGGCGCCTGGGGCACCCGGTCACCCTCTTCGAGGCGGGTGAGCAACTTGGAGGGCTCCTCCTGCGAGGCATCCCGGAGTTCCGACTCCCGAAGGCGGTCCTCCGGCGGGAGCTCGAGCGCCTCCGGGCGCTCCCCATCGAGATTCGCACCGGAGTGCGGGTGGACCTGGCGAAGCTCTCCGAGCTCGAGCGCGAGTACCGGGCCGTCTTCCTCGCCCTGGGAGCGGAAGGCGAGCCGCCGCTCGGCGCCCAGGGAGGAGAGCTCGCGGGCGTCGGCTCGGCGCTCGAGTTCCTCAAACGCCCGGAGCTCCAGGCGGCCGCCCGAGCTGCGCGGGTGGTCGTGGTCGGCGGCGGGAACACCGCCATGGACGCGGCCCGGCAGGCGCTCCGGTGCGGGGCGAAGGAGGCCCTCGTCCTCTACCGCCGAGGCCCGGACCAGCTCCCCGCCTTCCCGGAGGAGGTGGAGGAGGCCCGCGAAGAGGGCGTCGGGTTCCGCTTCCTGGCGGCGCCGACGGCCTTCCTCGGCACCGGCGGTCACGTCTCTGCCGTCCGCTGCGTCGAGATGAAGCCCGCCGTGAGCCGAAAGGACCCCGTCTTCCCCGTCCCAGGGAGCGACTTCGAGGTCCCGTGCGACCTGGTGCTCGCCGCCACCGGTCAGCTCCCTCTCCTGCCG
>JACRCS010000633.1 GCA_016218905.1 Deltaproteobacteria bacterium | reverse complement strand
TCACCAGCCCGGCCCGGACGGCGTTCAGGTCGAGGGGCGAAAGGGGACGTAAATGAAATACTGCAATTCGCCTCGGCCGAAGCGAGAAAAGCGGCATTTCAGTTACGTCCCCCTGTGAGGCCCCGAAAGGTCGAGCAGGTGGTCCAGACGCTCGGAATCGAGGGGATCTCCAAGTCGCAGGTTTCGGAGATGGCCCGGAGCCTCGACGCCCAGGTGGACGCTTTCCGAAACCGTCCTCTCGACAGCGGCCCATACCGCTACGTGTGGCTGGACGCCTGGGGGCGAAAGGGGACGAGGGGACGTAACTGAAATACTGCAATTCGCCTCGGCCGAAGCGAGAAAAGCGGCATTTCAGTTACGTCCCCCGGTGCCCCGTCCCCCGGTGCCCCCCGAATTTTCTTCCCTTGACGGAAAGGACATAGAGTGTCCCCCGGTGCCCCCCGGGGGGCGGTCTCGCAATACGGGAACGGGGTTGCAGCCCCAGAAATACTGGATACCGACCTCAGCTCACCGGTCGAGCTCCTCCGCTGCGCGCCCGGGCCGCCAGCACGACGGGGGCGGTCTCTTTCAGGAAGACAGTGGCGACCAGGCAGAACGTGCACGCGGCGACCACCATCCACATCGTGTAGGGCAGACCGTAGACGTCGGCGATCCGGCCGCCGACGGCGGGAAACACCGTGGCGCCGATGACCTCGCCGAGGCCCTGGGGCAGGGCCACGGCCGTCGCCGCGATGGTGAAGGGGACGCTCTCCGTGGGGACGAGGCCGAGGAAGATGGGATAGCTCGCCAGCCCCGCGCAGAAGAGGGTGAAGTAGAGGGCCAGCCGGACGAAGCTCGCGTGGGTCGGGGCGGTTGCGAAGAGGGCGCCTCCCACGGCGGCCGACGCGTAGAGGATCGCGAGGGCAGGCTTGCGGCCGATCCGGTCGGAGACGCGCGGCATCAGGTTCTGTCCGGCCCAGACCAGAAACCCCCCGCCGCACATGACCCATCCGGTCTCGACGGCGTTCAGCCCGTGGACCTTTCCGAAGAAGACCGGCACGAAAGTGAAGAGGACGTAGAGATAGGCCATGCTCCCGATGCTGAGAAGGCTCGTCAGGAGGATGTTCCGATACTTCAATACGTCCCAGAAGTGGACCTCCCGGCCCTCGTGCACGAGCCTGCTCGCTCCGGTCTGCCTGCGCCGGCGGATGTTCTCGGCCGTGGAGGGAGGCTCCCGCATGAAGCGCGCGAGCCAGAGCGTGAGACAGACGCCGGGGACCGCCACGACGAAGAACGACCATCTCCAACCGACGTAGGTCATGAGGTAGCCGGCGAGGACCGGGCCGAAGCCCATCCCGATCAGGGGCCAGAAGGACTGGGCGAACCCCACGTAATGCCCCCTGCGCTCGGGAGGTGCCTCCTCCGAGATGGCCGCGTAGCTCGGGCCGTAGAGCGCGCCGACGCAGGTCCCCATCAGGCCCCTGACCCCGAACATCGCGAAGAACGACCCGACGAGTCCGCTCAGCGCGCTGAAGACGTGCTCAGCGAGATTGCCCCAGACCGCTCCCAAGCGGCGGCCGTAGAACTCGGAGAGGGGACCTACGGTCCAGGCGCCGATCGCCACGCCGAAGGCATTGGCCGCGGCGATCAGCCCCAGTTGGGTGAAGTCGAGGCCGAGGGCCGGCATGTACCCCGGCGCGGCGAACGCCACCATGAGTCGGTCGAGACCCCCGAGTCCCCAGGTGAGGCCCAGGACCAGCGAGAGCTTGCCAATGTAGCTCACTTTCATGCGCGCCCTTCCTTTCCAACCGAACGGGTGGACGTGCCCGGGCTCAGACGGCTTTCATGCATGCGCAAGGCGCTTCCCTCCAAGGCAGGCGGGGACGCTCCCAGGCTCGACTATTCTTCCGTTTCGGGCCCCTGCGATCCCGCCCGGAACCACATCACCGGCCGGTAGTGCCGCGGCACCATCCCCTGCTGCTTGAACTTCGGGTAACCCAGGCAGAGGCTCGTCTCGACGGTCCAGTCCTCTCCGAACCCGAGCTTCGCCTTCAGCTCGGGTATGAAGTTCACTCCGGCACCGAAGTTGCTCCAGGCACAGCCGAGTCCGAGGGCCATGGCCGCAAGGTTCATGTTCTCGCCGCAGATGCCGGCCTCCATCTCGGGAATCGCCATTTTCTGATTGCAGGCAAGGAAGATCACGGCCGGTGCCTTGAAGAAGACGGGAAGGTCCTTCCGTGCGATGCAGCCGATGCCATACTGCACGCGGGGATCGAAGACGCCGGTCGGCACCTGGCCAACGAGGTTCATCACCGCCGCGTCGTCCGCGAAGGCGGCGTGCATGCCCTCCCAGACCGCCTGGACCGCGGTCTCGAGTACCTGGAGGAACTCCGGGTCCGTTACCACGGTGAACTTCCACGGCTGGTGGTTGCCTCCGCTCGGCGCGAAGCGGCCGGCCTCCAGGACGCGGCGGAGGAGAGGCTCGGGGATGGGGGTCTTCGCAAAATTGCGGACACTCCGCCGCTCTAGGATGAGGCGTTCGACTTCCGTCCAGGAGGCAGGCTTGCCGAAGGCGTCCAGGGGCTCGCGGGGCATCTTGACCGGCGGAAAGTCCGTATCGAAGAAGCCGCCGCTCACTCGGAACGCCCTTACGAGCGAGAGGGCCTGCTCCGGGCACGCCACCGTGCAGTTGGCGCACGAGAAGCAGATGCAATCGTGCTTCATGGTGGGATTGTCGTTCGCGTCCAACTCCAGGCACCGGAACGGGCAGTTCTGGAGGCAGACCCCGCAACCGGTGCACTTCTCCGGGTCCGCTTCGACTATCCCGTTCTGCACGCCGGTGGGGCGGACCATCGGCCGGACCTCTTCGAAGCTCGTCGGCGCGGCCGACCGTTTATCGAATTCTCCCATGGTGACCCTCACGACGGTCTGGCCGTCGGTGCTGCGGGCGTCCGGGGGGAAACGCCTCAGTGGTCGTAACGCTTCTCCAGGAGCTGGGTCTTCTTCGTGGCTCTCTCGAGGGAGTTGGGCTCGAGCCAGGTGATCGCCGGCCGAATCTTCACGGCCGCGTGCATCTTCTCCAGGATCTCCTTCTCGAGGGCCGGCAGGTCCGAGACCGGCGTCTCCTCCCCCCGTTCGATCGTGAGCTTCAGAGGCGGCACGACGAGCGGGGGTTTCTCGGTGAGGACAATGCGGAAGGCGCCGGTGACCCGCGGGACGAAACTGTTGACCACGCCCTGGATCGCCGCCGGGTAGACCGGCACCCCCTTGACCTTCAGCATGTCGTCGCCGCGGCCCACGATCTTGTAGCGAAAACCGCTCCGCCCGCAGGGGCAGGGCTCCGTGAAGACCTGATGGATGTCGTTCATCGTGACCCGGAGGTGGTGGAAGAAGAGGCCTGACTCCGGCGCGAGCGGCGTAAAGCACGCGAGGCCCCTTGCCCCGTGCTCCAGGGGGACGGGTTCGAAGGTGTCTGGGTGCACGAGTTCATAGAGGCAATGGTCGTCCGCGACCCAGTGCATCCCCTGGTACTCCGGGTGCTCGCAGGAGACGCCGTAGCCTGCGCCCACGTCGAGGACCGTCGCCCCGTACGCTGCCTCGAGCCGGCCGCGGAACTCGGGGATGCCGGCGCCCGGCTCGGCGCCGAGCAGCAGGGTCCGAATCCCGAGGTCGCCCACCGGGTGTCCGAGGATCTCCGGGGCCTTCTCGACGAGGTAGCTGGCGAGAGACGGCGTGCACGTGATGGCGTTGGCCTGGAAGAGCTTCAGGAGATTCAGGATACGCTCAGTGCCGGCCTCGGCCCCGATGGGGAGGACGGTCACTCCGCGGAGCCGTTGGAACCAGAAGACCTGCGGGATGCCGGCAACGTGCATGCTCAGCCCGAAGCAGAGCGCCAGCCGCGTGCCCTCGTGGAACCCTGCACGCCAGCCCACGCGGCCGAAGAGCTCGCACGCGAGCTCCTGGGTCCGGTGGAAAAAGGGGTAGGGGGTAGGCATGCCCGTCGTCCCCGACGTGGTCGAGAGGAAGTGCAGGTCGTCCATTCGGTCCCGACCGAAGAGGTGGAGGAGGGACTTCTCCATATCCAGGTCGAACTGTTCGAAGACGTTCCGGAAGTCTGCCTGGGGCACCGGTGGCAAGGCCCGGGCGTACTCGTCGAGGGACCGGATCTGCTCCGGCCGAACGCCTGCCTCCTCCATGCGCTGCCGGTCGAAGGGTACGTTCTCGTAGGCGTACCGGATCGCCCGCTTGAGCTTCTCCCACTGGACTTCCCGCATCTGCGGGGTGTTCAGGAAGGGCTCAATGTCCGAGTTGAAGTACTTGTGCCGCTCGAGCATGTCCGCCACGATCGGTCCTTTCGTTTTCGGGAGGGCTCGACGGGCACCCGCCCCGCGGGCGGAGCACACGTCCCCGATGGCCTTCATCGGACGCGGGGGTAGAGCTGGGCCAACTTGTGGCCACCCGCGATCGACAGACTGTCGTTGGAGCCGTCGCAGATCATGGTCATACGGGCGTCGCGGAAGAGCTTCTCCACGATGTACTCCTTGGAGAGCCCGTTGCCGCCCAGGATCTGAATCGCGTCGCTGGTCACGTCGAGGGAGGTCTGGGTGCCGAAGGTCTTCGCAGCCATCCCATACTCGATGGCGCGCTTCTCGGGCGGGTTGCTCCAGTTGTAGATGAACGCGGCACGACAGAGCTGCCGGCTGGCCTCCACCTTCCGAAACATGTCGAAGAGCTTCTGCTGAACGTTCGCGTGTTCGACCAGGAGCTTCCCGCCCTGGGTGCGCTGCCGCGCGTACGCCAGTGCCTCGTCGAAGGCCGCCCGGGCCAGTCCCGTGGCCCATACGCCCACCATGGGAGTCGTCAAGGAGAGGTGAGCCTCGAGTGCGGCCTCGTACTGCTCTGGGCCGACGATGAGGGCCTCGTTGGGGACGCGAACGTCGTCGAAGAAGATCTCACCCTGGTTGTAGTCCCGGGTTCCCAGCTTGTTCCACGGCTTTCCTTTGGATACTCCGGGCCGGTCCAACGAGAAGACGAAGATCCCACTCCCCGCGTGCCCCTTGGAAGGGTCCACCTGGCACATGAGGAGAATCGACTTGGCGAGCGTCCCGTGGGACACCCAGGCAGCCTTCTGCCCGTTGATCACGTACTCGTCGCCCTCGAGCCGCGCACGGCATTGGGCCTTGATGTTCGGGTCCCGAAAACTCGGACATCCCGGCATGACGGTATCCGAACCGTGATCGGGCTCGGTGATCGCCCACGTGCCGATGACGCTGGCGTCGGTGCAGTGGGTGTAGGCCAGCGTGAACTCCTCGATGTGCTTCTGGGTGCCTCCCATGGCCACTGCAGCATCGAGGCTCGTATTGAGCGCTAGAGTCAGGCCGAAGCTCCCCCAGGCAAGCTCTTCCATCACGAGGGCCATCTGAAACGGGCTCAGTCCGAGACCGCCCACCGTCTCCGGGAACGGCAGCTTGTGATAGCCCAACTCGTATGCCTTGCGCAGGAAGTCCCAGTAGGGCGAGTCCGCGGCGATCACCTTGTCCGGCTGCATGGTGTCGAGCTGCTTTGCGATGGGCCTCATCACTTCACGCGCGAACTTGTTGGCGTTGGCCTTGAGTGCCTGGTCTTCCGTAGTGAGGTTGAGGTTCAGGTCGAAGAAGTCCATGTCGTATCTCCTTGGGACGAAGTCCCCGGTACAAAGATTCTGGCGTCAGCGCTTGAAGATATGGATCGCCATGGCGGCGGCGCCGGGGCCTAGAACTCCGCCTCCGTTCTGGGTCATGCCGACCTTCGGGTCCTTCACCTGCCGTGGACCCGATCGCCCTTTGAGCTGGTTGACGATTTCGAAGATCTGGGCGGTGCCGGTGGCGCCCACCGGGTGTCCTTTGCTCTGAAGACCGCCCGAAGGATTGGTGGGCATCGCGCCCTCCAGGCCGGTCTGTCCCTCTTCGATCCACCGGGCAGCGTTGCCGGGAGGGCAAAGGCCGAGTTGAATGAGGAAGACGATCTCGGCGGGAGAGGTCGTGTCGTGAACCTCCACGACATCGATCTCACCGGGTCCGATGCCTGCCGCGGCGTAGGCCTTCGGCGCGATCGCGGCCGTGACGAAGTCGCCGTCACCCCGGAGGGAACCGCTGCCCAGCGTGGAGCCTGCCACCCAGATGGGACTCGTGGTGAGTCGGGCGGCGACGGGTTTCGAGCACAGCACGGCTGCGGCGGCCCCGTCCCCCATGGGAGCGCACATCATCCGTGTGAGCGGGAAGACCACGTCTCCCGAGGCCAAGACCTCTCCGAGCGTGACCTCCCGGCGGTACTGGGAGCGGGGATTCAGCGCGGCGATCTTGTGGCTCTTCACCGCGATCTTCGCGAAGTGTTCCTGGGTGAGGCCGCACTCCTTCATGTAGGCGCGCGCGTAGTAGGAGTACATGTCCATGAAGATACTTCGATTGATCCCCGCGCCTTCTCCAATCATCGGATCGTTGCCGCAGCGCGCGGAGAAGTCGGTGAGGAAGTCGATCCCGGACTCCACATCCATCGCGGCGCTCAGGGCCTTGAACGACATGGCTTTGTCCGCGTGGAACAGCTTCTCGAAGCCCACGGCCAGGACGCAGTCGTACTGGCCGGAGGCGACGGCGAGCCAAGCGAGGTGAATAGCGGTGGAGGATCTCGCGCAGGCGTTCTCCACGTTGACGATCGGGATCGTGTCGATTCCCAGCGGTGCAAGGGTCACCTGACCCCGGATCGCTTCCTGACCGGTCAGGATGCCTGCCATGGAGTTGCCTACGTACGCGGCTTCCAGCTCGTTCCCTTTGATGCCCGCGTCAGCCAGAGCGTCCTCCACGGCCTCCCGCACGAGGTCTTTGTTCGAGCGCTCCAGGAATTTCCCGAACTTCGTCATCCCTACTCCGACAACCGCCACGTCACGCATGCGACTCCTCTCCGCACGGATGGCCCTAACGCTGGTTTGGACGTTAGCTCGCTTCCGGTGCCCTTCACACCGTTCCTTGGAACGGTTTGTGCCGGAGCGGCCTGACTCAAAGGGCAGGATCGGGTTAGGTCTCCGAGCGGGTTCACCTCGAAAAACGAGGGCTTCGCGCGCGCTTCGCGGTATAGGGGAGCCGGCGGAGGCGACTCGGCCCGCCCGGACGGGAGGGGAGAGCAGGGAACGAGCTGGGCCACTCAACCGAAGGTTGACCGGAGGGTTGACACGGCGTCTTCCCGAGAGGTAGTGATATCGCAGCCTTCCCGACGAACGGCAGTTCTGGACCACGCTCCTGTGAGGCAGCATCGCGATGTCAGAAGCCGTGCCCCAGCCGGAGGAGCGAAAGCGGCTGCCTCGCCTGCTGCGCTCGAAGCTGAACCCGCCCATCGCGGGGCCCTCGACGATTCGCAGGACCCGACTGGACGAGTGGGTCTACGCCAGCCTCCGTGCCAAACTGGCCTTGGTTCAAGCCCCGGCGGGGTTCGGCAAGACCACGGTGATGTTGCAGCTGCTGTCGCGGCTCAAAGAGCAGGGTCGTGCCGCCGCCTGGCTCACCTTGGACGACGCCGACAACGATGAAGGGCGCTTCCTCGCCTATTTGCTGAGCGCTCTCCAGAAGATCGATCCACAGCTCGATCCTATCGCCCAGGGCACCTTCCCGATTGAAGGCGAGACGTTGGTCGGGACGCGTATCCTGGACGTCCTCCATTGGGTCACCAATTCTTCGACGCCCTTTGCGTTGTTCCTGGACGACTTCGAAGTAATCAAGAATCCGGAAGTCCTCCTCATCGTTCGCAAGATCCTCGACTGCCTGCTCCCCGAGCAGCTCCTCGTGGTCGGGACGCGAGAGGTCCCCGATCTCGGCATCGGGCGGCTCAGGGTGAGGGGCCACTTGCTGGAGATCGGCTCCGGCCAGCTTCGGTTCGCGTGGGACGAGCTCGACCAGTTCCTCCGGAGGGAAAGAGGCCTCAAACTGGCCGACGAGGACCTCCTGCGTCTCCACCGTTGTACGGAGGGATGGGTGGCCGCCCTCCACCTGGTCGCCCTCGCGTTGGTGGGGCGTGAGGACCATCGCACCCTTATCGAGTCCTTCTCCGGATCTTTCAGCGATCTGGCGGACTACCTCGCGGAGGACGTGCTCTCGCGACAGACGGAGGACGTCCGAGGCTTTCTCCTCAAGACGAGCATTCTCGAACGTCTCTGTGGCCCTCTTTGCGACGCGGTGACCGGCCGTTCCGAGAGCTACTCCGTCCTCTCTGCTCTGGAGAAGGCGAACCTCTTTCTCACGCCACTTGACGAGGAGCGCCGCTGGTGCCGGTATCACAACCTCTTTGCAGGCTTCCTCCGCGGCAGACTCGAGCGGGACCTTCCCGAGGCGGTTCCCGGCCTGCATCGCCTGGCTTCGGAGTGGTTCGCCCAGCGCGGGCTGCCGGTGGAAGCCGCCAATCATGCCTTTGCCGCAGGAGACCTGGACCGGGCGGCGGGGCTGGTGGCCGAGTGTGCGACCTCGTTGGTCTGGTTGGGGCAACTGCAGACGGTGGCCGATTGGGTGGCGCGTCTTCCGTCCAAGACCCTGGATCGACACCCGCAGCTGCGTATCGCGCTCTGCTGGGCGCTCGCCATGCGGTTCCGGGCAGACGAGGCCCGATCTGTCCTCGACCAGATTCGCGCAGGGCTCGAGGAGGCGGGTGAGCACCGGTCCGAGATTGAAGACGAGATCAACTCGGTCGGCCCGGTCGTCCTCTCCCTGACAGACCGGGTGGATCAGTGCCTCCAGCTTGCCGAGTCCAACTTCCCCAAGATGCACGACCGCAACTCCTTTGCTTGCGGGGTCCTCGCAAACTACTTCGGCTGTCACCTGATGGACGCGGGCCGGTTCGATGAATCTCACCGGATGCTCGGGCGGGCGAGGGCGATTCATGCGCAGCTGGGCAGCGTGATGGGCTCCACCTACTCC
Organism: Deltaproteobacteria bacterium; assembly: GCA_016218905.1. Next base: position 5,152 of record JACRCS010000633.1, on the reverse strand, counting down.
GACTGCCTCGAAGGACTCCTCGACATGCTGGAGGGGCGCGTCCGATCTGCGCTAACGCGCTTCCGAACCGCGCTGGAGAGGGTCAATCGCGGTGTGCCGGGTCGAAGCGTCTCCGGCGCCGTCTCTTCCGTCTGCCTTGCCTCAGCCCTTTACGAGCGAAACGAACTGGTGGAGGCGGAACGCCTCCTCACGCAGGTCCGGGACCTCTTTCCGGAGTGCGTTCCTTTGGACATGATGCTCCTCGGCTATCTCACGTTGGCCCGGACCTACGCGGCGCGGGACAACTTCGACGCAGCCGATGAACTGCTGCGGGAGGCGGAAGCCATCGGGCGGGAGAGGGGAACTCCCCGCGCGGCGGCGACCGTTCAACTCGAACGAATTCGGTTCGACCTCTTCCGCGGGGACGTGGACGCTGCGGTCAGGAGAGCAGGGGGACGGGAGGACTCCGAGGTCTGGAAGCGCTATGAGGACTGGATCCTTCCGGCCAATGATCCGGAGACTCCTCGGGCCAGCCAACTGCGCCTCATGATCCGTCAGGGCCAGGCTCGCCAAGCCCTTCCCCAGCTGAAGGCGGAGATCGAGAAATCGGAAGGCCTTCGATTGGCGCGGCGCGCTCTCAAACTTCGGGTGCTGACGGTAGAAGCTTTCACGGCCATCGGGGAGACTAAGAACGCGCTGCGAATCCTGAGGAGCACGCTCTTGTCCGCGGCGCCGGAGGGCTACGTACGCGCGTTCGTCGACGAGGGGCAACGGATCATCGACCTCGTCCGTGAAATCCGGGCGGGAAGCGGGACGGGCGACGCGGCGAGCGAGTTGTCGGAAGGATACCTCGACCGGATCCTGGGCTCTGCCGGTAGGTCGCTCGGCGCTGCCCCGCCCGGCGCTGTCGCTGCTGGAGGGGCGCATGAGGAGCTCACCGCCCGCGAACTCGAAATCCTCGGCATGATGGCAAGGGGGTTCTCCAACAGCGCTCTAGCGGACGGGCTCTTTGTCTCCATCACCACCATCAAGTTTCACCTACGGAACATCAACTCGAAGCTGGGCGTGGAGAGCCGGATGGCCGCCGTCGCGAAGGCTCGGCAGTTGGGGCTGATTCCCTGACCTTCTGATCTCAACGCGAGGGCGTCCCCAAACCACCCACCCGAAATCCTCTCCCTGCCTTTCCCATCGGCTTCACGCCCGAACCTCCTCTTCCCGACCTGACGGCCGCGCGAGAGCTCGCTCAAGCAGTGGTTGCGGCTCTTATGGCTTCCAAACAAGTCTTCCTCAAGGGCGTAGCGGCCTAAGGCCCGACGGTTCCGGCGGTCGCAACCGTCCTCTCGAACGGGTCCATTCTTACCCGAAACCGTCCTCCTGAACGGGTTGGTGTTTCGCAAACGTTGGTATGTTCCGCCGCGAATGGGCTGACGACCGCGGGGACGGCTCGCCGAACGGAACAACGAGCCCCCCGGACAAAGGAGGGAGTATGAGCGAGGCGAAAAGGAACCGGACACGCTGGAGGGGGACGGGAGGGAAGGCGGCACTGGCCGCGTTGATGCTGACTGCCCTGAGCGCGGGCCGGAGCGGCCACGCGTTCAACATCAGCACGAACAACCCCGACCTCAAGATGCGGTGGGACAATACGCTGAAATACAGCCTCGGACTCCGCGTGGAGGACCCGAGCTCAAAGGTCGAGGGGAGCGCGTTCAATCCGAACCTGGATGACGGCGACCGCAACTTCGACCGAGGGCTGATCTCGAACCGCTTCGATGTGCTCTCGGAGTTCGACGCAAAGTACAGGGACTTCGGCCTACGGCTCAGTGGGGCCGCGTGGTACGACTTCGTCTACAACGCCCGTACGGACAACGACTCGCCAGCCACCTTCAACCCGATCTCCGTCGACAACGATGAGTTCACGAACGAGACCCGTAAGCTCCACGGTCGGAAGGCGGAGCTGCTCGACGCCTTCGTCTTCGGAAAGTTCAACACCGGCGGCGAAACGGCTCTCAGCGTACGGGCCGGCCGCTACACGCTGCTCTACGGAGAGAGCCTCTTCCTCGGGGCGAACGGGATCGCCGCCGCCCAGGCCCCAATCGACGTCGTGAAGCTGCTCTCGGTTCCGAGCTCCCAGTTCAAGGAGATCGGCATGCCGGTCGCGCAGCTCTCCGGCCATTTCCAGGTCAATCCAAGTCTCTCGCTGGGTGCCTACTACCAGCTCGAGTGGCGCAAGTCGCGTATCCCCGCTTCGGGCAGCTATTTCAGCAATGTCGACCTCCTGGACGACGGGGGTGAGCGCATCATCGCCGGGCCGCCGGTCGCTCCGGGTGGGGGGCCGGCGGCGTTCTTCCGCGGCGACGACATCCAAGCTCGAGACCGAGGCCAATTCGGTGCCCAGGTGAAGTTCAAGCCCGCCTGGGGAGACGTGGAGTACGGCCTGTACGCGGCCCGGTATCACGAGAAGGTCCCGACCGTCTACATCCGACCCGGGGTCGGCGCCGGCCCAGCCACACCAGTGACGGGTCAAGTTGGTGATTACGTCCTCGTCTACCCTGAGGACATCACGGTTTTCGGCGCGAGCTTCAGCACGGTTGTCGCGGACGCCAACGTGGCTGGAGAGGTTTCGATGCGCCGGAACATGCCACTCGCGGCGACCGGCGGCGCCGTCGTAACTGATTCATTCGCCGATGGGCGGCACAACCCGGCGTACCCGGTGGGCAACACCTTCCATGCCCAGATCTCGGCCATCCGGCTCTTTCCTGGAAACTTCCTTTGGGGCGGCGCGACCTTCCTGGGCGAAATCGGGTTCAACCGCCGCTTGAGCGTCTCGAAGAACGCTAATCAGCTGGATCCAAACGTCACCCGCGATGCGTGGGGACTCCGCTTGGTGTTCGAACCCCAGTACTTCCAGGTGCTGCCCAACGTCGACCTGACGGTACCCCTGGGCCTCGGCTGGGCGCCTGCCGGTCGCTCCTCCCTGGGGCCGAACGTCTTCGGTCCCGAGCACGGCGGCGACATGAGCATCGGGCTCACTGCCCAGTATCAGAAGACCTGGAAGGCAGGGCTCCAGTACACGCACTTCTTCGGGCCGGCCGGCGCTGTTCTCGACGAGGCCGCGGCTTTCTCCTTCAAGCAGACCATGGCGGATCGCGACTTCGTCTCGCTCTCCGTCCAGCGCACGTTTTGAGAAGAGGAGAGTGATATGAGGAAAGGATTCTTGGCGGCAAGCGTAGTGATTTCGGCACTCGCGGCGAGCCACGTCGGGATCGCAGGCGTGACACCGGAGGAAGCGGCGAAGCTGAAGACGACGCTGACCCCGGTAGGCGCGGAGAGGGCGGGAAACAAGGACGGAACCATTCCGGCCTGGGACGGCGGGTACACGAAGCCGATTCCGGGGGCGACGGGCAAGAAGATCGACCCGGATCCGTTCACGGAGGACAAGCCTCTCCTTCGGATTACCGCGAAGAACGCAGCCCAGTACCAGGACAAGCTGAACGAGGGGAGCCTCGCGCTCCTCAAGCAGTACCCCGAGACGTTCCGCATCGACGTCTACCCGACCCGACGCACCTACGCGCTCCAGCAATGGATCTATGACAATACGTTCAAGAACGCGGCCAACGCGAAGCTGACGGCCAATGGTCTCTCCGTTGAGGCTGCGTACGGAGGGATTCCCTTCCCGATCCCGAAGAACGGCGCAGAGGTCATGTGGAACCACACGCTGCACCCGCGCTACGAGGCTCTGGACTTCGGCTTCAAGAGCTGGGTCGGGACCTCCGACGGGAAGCGCTCGCTGGCGTCCCGTACCGAGAACCATCAAACGGTCCCGTACTACTACAAGAACGAGCAGAAGAACTGGGACGGCCGGTACCTGATGACCCGGCTCGAGACGATCGACCCGCCCTTCAAGGCCGGTGAGCTGCTCGTCATCTCCGACTCGGTCGACCCGAAGAACTCCCGCCAGGCCTGGCAGTATCTCGTCGGACAGCGCAGGGTGCGCCGCGCGCCCACCGTGGGCTGGGATACGCCGGACTTCGTAGCCTCGGGAGCAAACTATTTCGACGAGGTCGTGGGCTTCTACGGCCCCCTCGATCGGTACGAGTGGAAGCTCATCGGAAAGAGGGAGATGTACATCCCTTACAACAACAACGGCTTCTTCAACGCGAAGACGGACGACGCCTACGCAGCGCACCACCTGAACCCGGACAAGGTCCGCTGGGAGCTCCATCGCGTGTGGGTGGTGGAGGGTACCCTTGCGCCCGGCAAACGGCACGTCGTTCCGAAGCGGCGCTTCTACCTCGACGAAGACAACTGGACGGTGACGCTGGTGGATGGTTATGACGCGGCGGGCAAACTCTGGCGGACTTCCCAGGTCCTCTCGTTCATCGCCCCCTCGATACCACTCATGAACACGGACTTCACGATGGTCTTCAACCTCCAGGCGAGGACCTACGCGGCCATCCAATCATTTAACGAGGAGAAGTTCCTGTTCGTCAACCACCGGCCTCTTAGCCATTGGTCCGGTGATTCGCTTGGCTCCGAGGGCGTGCGCTAGTGCCCCGTGCGGCTGAGTTCGCTCCTCCCGATTTATGTGCCGAACGGCGGCGAATTAGCGCCGTTCGGCCATCGCAGGGGCTGAATGACAGGCAAGGAACACCCAAACGGGACACCAGGCACCACCCGGCAACCCGTTTGCTCTTCAGAATTCGAAGCCCCTGGGCGGCCCCCAGAGTCCGCTACCGGGGGTTGGGAGGAGATCCTCACGATGTCGAAGCGAACCGAGAAGACGCGGGCGCTGCTCTTCTGCGCCGTCCTCGTCCTGAGCGCCCCGGCGATCTACGCCGAGGTCTCCGACCTCCTCGACCGTCCCGCTACAGTGAGCGGACGTGCCCTCCGCTCGGTCCAATTGGCCGTCGCACGCGCTGGGAAACGGCTCGTCTCCGTCGGGGAGCGGGGAACGGTCCTTCTCTCGGACGACGACGGGCGCACTTGGCGACAAGCCAAGGTCCCGGTCAGCCTCACGCTTACGTGCGTCTGCTTTGCCAGCGAGCGCTCCGGGTGGGCGGCAGGCCACAGCGGGGTCGTCCTGCGGACGAGCGACGGCGGAGAGACCTGGGTCAAGCAACTGGACGGCAGACAGGCGGCGCAGATCGAGCTCGCGGCGGCCAAGGCGGCCGCC
>JACRCS010000632.1 GCA_016218905.1 Deltaproteobacteria bacterium | reverse complement strand
GTCCCGAAAGAGGGAGGAGACCCTCATCTGCCGCCGCAGCGACCGCGCCACCTCCCCCGGCGTCATTCTCCCGGCGAAGAGCGCTCGCAAGTGGTGACGGAGGAGGAAGAGCGTCAGACGCCCCCTCAGGAGCCCCCGCCTCATCGGTTCGGCCCCGCCGTAGAGCGGACCTGGGGCACGGTGGATGCGGCGGAGAGCTCTCGTCCCGCTTCCACGGTGTGCCACGCGAGAACCCCCAGGATCCAGAGGCCGAAGACGACGAGGATCTTGCCCCTCGCGCGAGGCACCGGCAGGGGAGCGAGCATCCCGGCGGCCAGGGCGGCGAGCACCAGGGCCGAAGCCCACGGGAGGGGCCTCGCGAGGAAGAGCGTGGAGAGGAGCAGGCCGGCGAGGGTCGTCGGGAGGCCGACGAAGCGGTCTGCCCCGACCTGGTGGAGGTTGTCGCAGCCGAGCCGCGTCACGGCGGCGCTCAGGTAGGCCAGTGCCGCGGCCGACCAGACGAGCGGGGCGAGCGCGGCCGGGCCGAAGTCGGAGAGCAGCCCGAGGCAGACGGCGGGCGCGAAGCCGAAGACCACCGCATCCGAGAGGCTGTCGAGCTCGACGCCGAAGGCGCGTTCGTCGGCGGTGCGGGGCCACAGCCGGGCGAAGCGCCCGTCGAAGGTGTCGAGGAGGACCGAGAGCGCGAGGAGGGCCCCCGAGGCGTGCCAGGAGCCGAGCTCGCTCGCGGCCAGGACGGCCAGGAGCCCGGTGGCCATCGAGCCGTAGGTGAGGATGTTTCGAGGATGGAGGTAACCCGCCGGAGTCATCCCGCGCTCCCGGTCTCAAGTGTCCCGTTCGGAAAGTTCCTTCCTGCTATACAGAGCGTCACAATTGTTTGCGCATCTGCCCCTGAGCGTAGGGTGGGGCGTTCCGCCGCAGGCGGGTTGCCCCACGCGTGGGCGAACCTCGCTGCGCGAGAACCGCCCACCCTACGGCTCGAGTGTCCCGTTCGGAAAGTTCCTTCCTGCTAGTTGGCCCCTGCCCTGCTGGTGGTGAGGCCGAACTAACGGCACGGGGACACCAGGGGATAGAGCTCGTAGAGCGCGCCCCAGGTGCGTACGACCCGGTCGAGGAACCGCTGGGGTTTGAAGCGGCCGATCATCGCGTAGAGGGCGAGCCGGTCGAGCAGCAGGTCGTGGAGGGAGAGGCGGAAGCCCTCTTCCCAGTCGGCCCAGGCAGGGAGGTCGACCCCGACGCCGGAGGAGTCCCGGAGGGCCTCCCGGTGGAGGGCCAGGTAGTGCTCGACTTCCGGGCGGCCGAAGCTCCGGGGAAGAACGAAGCAGAGGAGCTCCGCCAGGTCGTGCTGGGGCGGCCCGAGCGTCGCCAGCTCCCAGTCGTAGGCGCAGAGGCGTCGCCCCGCCTCGCCCGTTCGGAGGGCGATGTTCCGGGGGTTGAAGTCGTTGTGGATGAGCGTCCGCGGCCTGCTCTCGAGCCTACGCCACCGGTCCCCCACGTCCTCGGCGAGCCGGGCCTGGAGAGCGCGCACGCCCTCCCCCAGCACCGAGGCGAACCGGCTCGCGGCGTTCTCGGCCAGCGCGGCCCAGAGCTCGGCCATCTCCGCGCGGCGGCGAGCCGAGGTGACGGGCCCCAGCCAGGCGTTCCGGAGCAGCTCCTCCTCCCGCCCGTACCAGATGGCGTGAAGCTCCGCGAGCCCCCGGACCGCGGCCTCGACGTGCTCCGTTTCCCAGCCCGAGGCGTCGTCGGCCGAGTCCAGGAGCTCGAGCCCCGAGACGTCCTCGAGCACCAGCGTCCACTCCTGCCGGGCGTCGTCGCGCCGGACGCCGTACAGGGCCGGGGCGTGGCGACGAAAGCGCAGGTCGTCCTGCCCGTAGACTCCGAGCTCCCGCACGTGGGAGCCCGCGAGCCCGAGCTCCCGCCCGAAGCGCTCGAAGGCTCGGCCCAGCGCCGGGCTGCACTGCTCGGCGACCCGCCGGGCGACGTCGATCGCCTCCTCGTCGCTCGCCTTCCGTTTCACCACCGCCGAGACCCACTCCAGCTCCCCTCGCCTCTCGACCCCCAGCCGGTACTGCCGGAGCCCGGCGGGGCTACCGTGCAGCCACGAAGTGAGCTCCGAGATGATGCTCCGGTCGGACCCGTCGCGCACCGGGAGGGCCTGGCGGACTTCGGCGGCCCCCTCGCCGTCCGGGCCTCGGAGCAGGCCGGCGAAGAAGGAGGCGTCCAGTGCCGCCGCCTCCCGCTCAGGACTTCCCCGCCCACCAATCGGGCCTGCGGGGCGCCGGACGGCGCTCGGCGACGGAAGCAGGCCTCGCGAGATGAACCCGTCTACGTAGCGTTCGAGCAGGCGCGCGTCGAGCCTCGGGCTCCCGAGGGCGGCACCCTGCAGGGCTTCCTCGGTGCGGCTCGCCCGCAGGCGGGTCCTGCGGCCGTCTTCGTAGAGCTCGGGGAGCGTCAGGCCGCCCTCGGAGGCCGGCTTCCCGAGGAAGAAGCCCCGAAGGGGCCAGAGCGGGTTTTCGGGGTCCGTCGCCACCCGTGCCGCCCACTCCCGGTACGGCTCGAGGCGCACCGGGTAGCCGTAGAGGTTCAGCCAGAGGACGAGCTCCCGCCAGTGGCGCGCCGCGGGGTTCACCAGGTGGAGGACCCTGGGCGACGTGCGCTGTCCGACGAGGTGCAGCACGGCCCCGGCCAGGTAATCCACGGGCAGACAGTCGGCGGTCCAGTCGAGGTCGGGCGCCGTGCCCATCCGGACGACGCCCCGGAGGAGCCGCGAGAGGAGGTCGCTCTCGCTCGACGCGCCCGACGCGCGGTCGCCGGCGACAAGCGAAGGCCGCAGGATCGTCACGGGGAGGCCTCGCTCCCCGGCCTCCCGCACGAGGGCCTCGGCCACGCACTTCGTCTGGGCATAGCCGAGGTGGAGGCCCGGCAGGTACGGGAACGGGTCCTCGTCCTCATCCATCTCCCGGGGCCCGGACGTCGAGTAACAGACGGCGACGGTGGAGACGAAGCGAAGCCCCTTTGTTCGGCAGGCGCAGGCGAGCCGCAGGCACTCCAGGGTTCCGAGGACGTTGGCCGCCCGGAGCGCTCCGTAGGGGGAGGCCCAATCCACCTCGGCCGCGCAGTGGTAGACCTCGCCCACCTCGGCGGCGAGGCGGGCGTAGCGGGCTTCGGAGAGGCCCAGGAGCGGCAGGGCGACGTCGCCCTCCACGACCTCCAGGCGGGCGTCCCAGGAGGGGTCCCACGGGCCCGAGCGCTCGAGGCTCCCGCGCAGGCGCTCCTTCGCGCCTCGTCGCGCGCCCGCTCGGACCAGGCAGAGCACGCGTCGGCGGCCTCGCTCGAGGAGGGCCCGGAGGAGGTATCCTCCCAGGAAGCCGGTCGCGCCGGTGAGCAGGACCGGTTCCTCGCCCCCCACGGGCCGGGGTGCCTGCGGGGGCCGGACTTCGGCGGGCAGGCGGCTGTCCGCGCGCATCCGGGCGAGCCCGCCCGCGGGAGCCTGCCCCGCCGCCGGACCGGAGCGGAGGTAGCGCTCCAGGCTCTCGAGGTCGGGATGCTCGATCAGCAGGGAGTCCGGCAGGCGGCGGTCGAGGGCGGCCTCCAGGGCCGCCGTGAGCTCGACCCGCGCCAGGGAGTCCATCCCGTGGCGGCATAGGGGAACGCTCCGGGAGAGCGCGCCCGCCGGGACCTTCAGACACTGGGCCGCCAGCGAGGTCAGGAGGGCCGAAAGGGCCGGCGCGCCCTGAGTCTCTCTCAACTCCGGACTCCCCCGCCGGTAGCCGGCCGCTCGACCCAGCACGCGGCGGCGGAGAGGCTGCCGGCGCGCAGCCCCTCCCGGCAGGCGTGACGCCGGAGCTTGCCGCTCGAGGTCTTCGGAAGGCTCCCCGGCCGAAGGAGGAAGACCGCCCGGAGCGGGAGCTCGTGCTGCGCGCCGACCGCCTCCCGCACCGCGCCCAGCACCCCGTCCAGACCGGCGCCGTTCTTCGCCCGGAGGGCGGTGCGCTCGACCTCGGCCGCGACGCCGAAGCCCTCCTCCCCTCCGGCCTCGAGCCCGAAAGCGGCCACGCACCCGGTCCGGATCGAGGCGTGGCAGGCCTCGACGGTCCGTTCGATGTCCTGCGGGTAGTGCTTCCTCCCCCGAACGACGATCAGGTCCTTCAGGCGCCCCGTGACGACCAGGTCGTCCCCGTCGAGAAAGCCGAGGTCGCCCGTCCGGAGGAAAGGCCCCTCGCCCTCCGCGAGCTCCGCCCCGAAGGTCAGGCGGTTCTCGTCGGGCCTCCCCCAGTAGCCCTGGGCGACGCTCGGCCCCTGCACCCAGATCTCGCCGATCTCGCCGGGTCCGCAGCGCTCTCGCGTCTCGGGCCGGACGATCGCGACCTTCGTGCCGAAGCCGCAGGGCCCGCAGGCGGCGAAGCGGGCCGCCGCCGCGCCGGGCCGCGGCTCGACCGCCCGGCCCTCGGCCAGCCGCTCGGCATCGAGCATGACCGGCCTCGGCTCGTAGCTCCGCCGGCCGCTGGAGACGAGGAGGGTGGCCTCGGCGAGCCCATACACCGGGTAGAGAGAGCGCCAGCGCAGGCCGCAGCCCTGGAAGGCCCGGTAGAACCGCTCGAGCGTCTCCCAGCGGATCGGCTCCGCGCCGTTGTAGGCGACGCGCCAGCTCGAGAGGTCGAGCCGGGCGCGCTCCTCCGGCGCGGTCTTCCGGACGCAGAGCTCGAAGGCGAAGTTCGGGCCTCCGCTGTTGGTCCCGCGGTACCGGCTGAGCGCCTCGACCCAACGCAGGGGCTCCTGGAGGAACGCTGCCGGCGCCATCAGGAACGCCGGGTACCCACCGTAGGCCGGCTGGAGCACCGCTTCGATGAGGCCCATGTCGTGATAGAAGGGCAGCCACGAGACGCCGACGCTCGAGGCGTCGTTCTCCTCGACGTGGTTCGCGTAGGCGAGGTTGTGCAGCAGGTTGGCGTGGCTCACCATCACCCCCTTGGGCTCCGCCGTCGATCCGGAGGTGTACTGGAGGAAGGCGGTCGCGTCCGGGCCGAGGGAGGGGTCTTCCCAGTGCTCGGCCTCGGAGAGCGGCAGGTGGTCCGTCGCGAGCCACCGGGCGCCCGTGAGCTCCGGCAGGACGGCGGCGAGCTCCGCGAGCCCTTCGACCGCGGCTTCGGTCCCGAGGACGGCCGCCGGCTCCGCGTCCCGCAGGATGCCGCGGAGGCGGGAAGGCTCCCGGTTGGGCCGGGGCGGATAGGCGGGCACGGCGATGAGGCCCGCGTAGAGGCAGCCGAAGAACGCGGCGATGAAGTCGAGCCCCGAGGGGTAGAGGAGGAGCGCTCGCTCGCCGGGCCGGTGGCGGCGCCGGAGCAGGGCCGCGATGGCGCGGCTGCGGCGGTCGAGCTCGCCGTACGTGACGCGCTCCTGCTCCGTCTCGCCGTCCGCGAGGAAGGTGTAGGCGACGCGGTCGGTCTCCCCCTCGGCGCGACGGCGGAGGAGCTCGACGAGGGAGGCGGGCGGAGGTCGGGTCATGGGAGAGGACTCCGCGGCTCCTCGGGGCGGGCGCCGAGGCGGCGGGCCCCCAGCTCCTCGTGGAAGCGGACGTACACCTCCCGCACCCGCTCCTTGTTCGCGAGCAGTTCCTCGAGCCTCCACCCCTCGGTCCGGACCTCGGGGAGGACGTACACGTGGACGGTGCCCGGCATTCCCGCGTAGCCGGTCCCGGGGTTCACGTCGGGCGGGATGTCGATGTAGAGCGGGACGATCGGGACCTGGAGGTTCGTCGCGAGGTGGAACGTGCCCTTGTTGAAGGGGCCGATGGTGCCGTCGGTGACCCGCGTCCCCTCGGGGCTCAAGTAGACCGAGTCCCCGGTGCGCCGCAGCACCCGTTCGGCCCTCTGGAAGCAGCGCACGCGCAGGTCGGGCCGCGACTGCGGGGGAGTGAAGAAGGTCCCCATCAGGTACGTCATGATCCCCAGGGGGACGATCTTCCGAAACTCCCCCTTCAGGAAGTACCGCGTGTTCGGGAGCCCCAGGGCGAGGAGGATGAAGGCGTCCAGCGTCGAAGTGTGGTTGGCGGTGTAGATCGTCTGGGTCTGCGGGAACGGGCGGTCCCGGTGGAGGACGAGCTCGACGCCGCTGGCGCGCAGGATGGCCCGGGCGAGCCCTTTCGCCATCACCTCGGTGTAGAAGCGCCGCTTGCGAAAGAGCGTGACCGCCGCGACCCCGAGGGTGACGGCGGCGGCGGCGCTCAGGAGCCCGAAGCCCGCCAGGGCGGACCAGGCGACGTAGGCCCGTCCCCTCGGCGAGGCGAGCCACAGGCGGCGCCGCTCGAGGCGGTCCTCTCTCCAGGCCGCCAGGTCGCGCGGAAGGGCCGGGGACGCGGGAGCTTGCAGCGCGGTCACGCTCTCCTCCCGCAGACGACGGTCTGCATGGCGAGGTTGAGCCGCCGCTCGAAGACGAGCAGCGGGGCGAGGAGGACCTGCCCGAGGAAGTAGGGGACCACGGCTCTCCGGAGGTCCAGTCCCCTCCCCTTCAGGACTTTGAACGCGGCTCCGGCGAAGAGGTAGAAGTACGCCGGATAGGCGCCGTAGGGCAGGTACTCGAGCACCTCGAGGCCGCTCTTCTCGAGCTGCCGGAGCAGGGTCTCCTTGCTGAAGAGGACGGTGTGCTGGGGCGCCTGGAGCCCGGGCCAGCGGTCTCCGTACAGGCGGTAGGAGAGGCTGTCGAGCCGGGGGACCTCGATCACGAGGCGGCCGTCGGGCTTCAGCGCTTCCCGAGCCCGGCGGAGGCTTCGGGCGGGGTCGTAGTCGTGCTCCAGGAAGTGCCACATGGTGATGAGCTCGAAGCGCTCCCGCCCCACTTCGACGTCGTAGAAGAGCCCGCAGTGGAACTCCAGGGTGTCGAACCCGGGAAGCTGCGACAGGTCGACGAAGTCGACCCCCACGGGGTGGAAGCCGTGGAGCGACTGAAGCTTCCGCAGGAACGTGCCCGCGCCGCAGCCGACGTCGAGGGCCGCGCCGGGACGCCGGAGGTCCACCCACCGCGCCACGAGCTCGAGCTTGCGCCGGTCGAGCCGGTCCAGGGCGCGGTCCACGAGGAAGCCCAGCGGCCCCCAGCTGCGCTTCTTCCGGTGGGCGATGTACTCGTCGTCGTAGTAGAGCTTGATGCTCCCGAGCTCGACCCGCGGACTCTGGTAGGCGAGCCCGCACTCGGCGCAGACGACGAAGGGGAAACGGCCCGGCTTTCCGGTGAGGTCGTCCTCGGCGACGAGCAGAGGCCGGCTGCGCCGCGAACCGCAGGCGAGGCAGGGGACCTCCTCGACGCGAACGCCTGGGCCGTTCGTCGTCCGGGCCTCAGTCGAGCCATGGACGGAATGGACGAAGTGGACCGAATGGACCGAATTCATACCTTCATCCTTCATTCTCCCATGGAGAGGTTCGCCACCAGGGCGAAGCCGAGCCCGAAGAGCACGTAGGTCGCCTCGGGCCGACCGCGGCGGGCGAGCACCAGGGCCGGCACGGCGCCGAGGCCGAGCAGCCCCTGCACCGCCGCGGAACCGCCGCTTCCGAGCAGGGCCAGGGCCGTGAGCTCCGCGACGGCGAAGAGCGCGACGGCCTCGGCCGCGAGCGCCCGGGCGGCCGAGGCGGAAGCCGCCAGTTCCTCGTCGTGGAGGGCCTCGTAGATGCAGAAGCAGAGGTACACCAGCGCCATGGAGAGGCCGAGCCGCCACCGGTCTCGGACCTCTCCGGAGAGCAGGAGCACGAAGACCGGGTACTTCCCCAGCACGACGTGATAGCCGAGGACCCTGCCGGGGAAGATCCGCCGGCCGATCCCGTACCAGGCCCCCGCCGCCGCGGTGAGCGCCAGGAAGGTCCAGGCGCGTGCCGGGCCGGGACGGCCGAGGAGGAGGGTCAGATTGGCCGCGAAGGAGAGGCCCAGGAGGACCCGGAAGGGAGTCAAGGACTCGGCCCGGACGAGCACGCGCTCCGGATGCGCCCGCCGGTCGTGGGGGAGATCGCAGAGGTCGTCGAGGAGCCGGAACTGGAGAAGCAGGGCCCAGCCGAGCACACCCGCCCAGACCAGTCGAGCCGCTCCGGCGGACGGGCTTCCGCCGAGGCTGGCGAGCACCAGAAAGGCGGTGCAGGGCAGATAGAGGCGCGCCGGCAGGCGCGTCCTCAGGTAGGCGAAGAGGGGCTCAAGCCAGGAGCTCGACACGGCCGGCCTCTCCATCCACGAGGACCTTCTGACCGGAGCGGATCCTCTGCGTCGCGTCCCGCACCCCGACGACCGTGGGGATCCCGTACTCGCGGGCCAGGATCGCGCCGTGGGAGAGCATCCCTCCCCTCTCCACCACCAGGCCGCCGACGACGAAGAAGACCGGCGTCCAGCCCGGGTCCGTCTGGCGGGTCACGAGGACGTCACCGGCCTCGAGGCGATCGGCCTGCGAGACTTCCTTGAGCACCGTCGCCCGCGCCTCGATCCTGCCGCCGCAGGCTCCCGCGCCCGTCAGCACCTCGCCGGGGCGCCCCTCCGGCGGACTCTCGGGGCCTTCGCCGTCGCCCTCCGGAGGGGAGAAGTAGCCGCCCTCCGGAAGCGTGAGGGTCTCGGGAGGAGCGAGGCGGCTGAGGCGCGCGTGCTCGCTTCGGCGCACTCTCACCAGCTCGGCCATCCCTCCCGGGAACAGGGCCGTGCCGGAGAGGAGCGCCGTCAGCTCCTGGTGGGTGAGGAAGAAGACGTCCTCGGCTCCCGGGAGGTAGCCGAGGGCCGCGAGCTTTTCCCCCAGGCGGAGCAGAACGAGGCGGCAACGGCTGTAGAGGAGCGACTGCTTGAGCCGCGCGCGCTCCCGCAATCCGACCGCGTGCTGCGTCCACCGCAGCACGACCGTCGCGAGGGTCCCCTGGTTGGGCCACGGGAGGCGCCCCAGGAGCCTTCGCCGGCCGAGCGCCTTTCGGACGCGCCGCGTCTCCGCCTCCCGCTCCCGGGCCTGCCGGCGGAGGGCGTCGCCGGGGGATTCCCCCTCGAGCGACGCGTACCTCGCGAGCAGCGCGAGGAGTGCGCTCGGCTCCTCCTGCAAGCTCTTTACCGTGAGCATCAGCTCTCCCGACCCGCGGAAGCCCCACTCCTCGAGGAAGCGGTCCAACTCCTGCCGAAACGCGGCGAAGCGCCGCTCGGCCTGGAGCGTCGCCCACACGTCCCGGGGCTCGGCCGCCTTCGCGCCCGCCGCCGGCGCGAAGAGCTCGAGGAGCTTCTCGTCGGCGCGGATCCGGCGGGAGAGCCTCCAGAGCTCGACGACCGGCCGGGCGCTGACGAGCTCCGGGAGCCCCTGCAGGAGCTTGTTGTGCCGGGCCGAGCGCCCCTGCTCGGGGAAGGCCCGCCCCACGGCGGCTTCCAGGAGCCCGTAGGCGATCATCGACGCCGCGTCCGCCCGGGAAGCGCCGGTCCAACGGTGGCAGCGGATCTCGAGGACCCCTCCGAGCAACTCCCGGAGCGCCGGGACGTCGGCCTCGGCCAGCGTCTCGGGGCGGGTGCGGGCGGCGTACGCGTCGACGGTCCGCTCGAAGGCCCTCACCCCTCTCTCGAGGAAGAGGAAGCGCGAAGCGGACTGGAAGGCGATCCGGGCGAGCTCCGCCCACCGCCCCACGCGTCCGTTCCTCCCGAAGCTCTCGGCGCCCGCAGTCTGGCCGGGGCGTTCCGAAGCCCCGACGAAGAGGTTGAAGGCTTCGATCAGGCGCTCCCCGGAGGGGGCCATCCGCAGCGCCGCGTGGATGTTCGTGAGGTTGTAGTAGAGGCGGGCGCCGTGGACGCCGACGAGGCCGCGCAGGGCGCCCTCCATGGCCCGGACGCGCCGTCGTGAGATCCCGAAGGCGAGGGCCAGGTTTCGGAAGTAGTGGTAGTACCCGTCGGCGGCGACGGAGTAGAGGAAGGGGGAGACGGGGTCCGGGTAGTTCTCGTTGATGTTGGCGTTGGACCAGACGACCGGACGCCCGGTCGGCTGCCTGGGCCCTCCCCTACCGGGGCGAGCCGCGGCCGTGATCGGGCGGGACTGGACCACCCGGACCTGCCCCTCCGGATCGATCGCCCACTCCACGTCCTGCGGCCCGCCGAAGGCCCGCTCCAGCAGCAGTCCGATTCCGTGGAGGCTCCGAACGTGCGCCTCGTCGAGGCCCGCCCCGGCGTCCGCCGGGGGTCGCTCCGGCGTCTCCAGGAGGCGCCAGGCGAAGGACTGCCGGGAGACGGTGAAGCGGCCTGGATCGATGCGGCCGGCCACCAACGCCTCTCCGTGCCCCAGGCAGTACTCGCCGAGCATCACGGGGCCGTCCGGGGAGGGTTCGGGAGAGACCGTGAAGAGCACACCGGCCGCCCTGGACCGGACCTGCTCCTGCACGACGACGCCCATCCGCTCGATCCGAGCGCCGCGGGAGAGCTGATAGTGGAGCGCCCTCGGCGACCAGCAGGAAGCCCAACACCCCAGGAGGGCCTCCTCGACCGCCTCCGGCGAGCCGAGATCGGCAAACGAATCGAGCTGACCGGCGAAGGAGGCACGTCCCGAATCCTCGCCGACTGCGGAGCTTCGAACGATGAGCGGGCGGCCCGGCAGGAGCGACGCGCAAGCGGACCGGAGCTCGCTGCGGATCTGCTCCGGGAGGCCGGCGGTGCCCAGGAGCTCTCGGATCGAACCCGCCGCTCGGTTCAGGCCGTCGAGGTTCGCGGGGTCGAGGCCGGCGAGGATCCGGGCGAGCTCCGGGCGGAGACCGTTCCGGTCCAGGAAGGTCTGGAAGGCGAGGTCGGTCACCACGAAACCGGGCGGGACGGGCACGCCGAGGCGCAGCATCCGGAAGAGGTTCCAGGCCTTCCCGCCGGCCGAGCGTTCGTCCTCGACGCGGTCGAGGGGGCAGACGAAGGATGGGGCGCTCACGCGGGCCTCTTCTTCACGCCGAGCCGGTAGAGCGCGAGGCTGAAGGACCAGTGGATCGGGGGCCCCGCCAGCGCGACGTAGGCCCAGGTCTGCCAGCTCGTCGGCACGAGGAGGCTCACCGCCAGGAGCATTCCGGCGATCGAGTCGAGCCGGTCGACGGCGAAGAAGACGAGCCGGGCCCAGCGCTTCCCCGCGGCCTCGCCGGGCGGGATGTCGAGCTGGCGCTTCAGGAAGGAGTTGGGGAGCTCCCCCAGCATGAACCCGAGCCCGGCGGCGAGCCCGAGGAGCGCGTAGGCAGCGGGGCTCAGAGGCCAGAGCCGGCCGGCCAGGACGGGATCGAGGGAGGCGAGCGCCCGGAGGAGGAGGAAGGACGCGGCCGCCGCCGGGAGCATCACCGCGAAGCCCCGCAGCGTCTTGTTGTCCCCGAGGAGCCGCCGGCCCCGGAGCTTGGCGCCCAGGTCCAGGGGGATCGCGAGACCGCGCGACCGCGAGCTTCGAAACCACGCGGTCTGGGCCACGCCGGCCAGAACGAAGGCGAGGATCAGAAAGGCAGCGCACGTCAAAGGGTCCACCCGACCTCCCGCAACACCCGTCGGAGCGCTTCCGGTGCCCATGGAGCACGCAAGCGGATCACAACCGCCGGAGTTGTCAACGCCGCGAGCCCACGGCCGCTCCAGCCGCTTTCCGCATGCGCTAGGAGTCAGCAACCTTCGTGCCGGCAGGCGGAGGCCGGGAGAAACCCCGTGAAGTCAAGGCCTTGCGCCCTGGGCAGGAGTGGAGGGGCCGGGGCCTGCCCGTGCCTTTCCTGCACGGGATGAGCGCCGGATGTACCGGCGAAGGTCGGCGATGGCTCTATCCGGGTCGACGGCTCGCCGACTTTGAGTTCGCCTCAGGACGGGTCGTCCCCGAAGCTCGATTCACTTCCGCCGTTCGCCCAATGGCTCTGAGGTCCCCTGATAAGGCTGGCGGCGGCAGCGAGGAAGTTAGCTCGAGCCGAGCCGAGACATGTGCCGCAGAAGGAAGGCTCATCTGGCTGGCCCGAAGGGAAGGACCGGCCAAAGACTCGCCCGGCTAGGGACGGAGGGCTTTAGGGGTCTGCTCTCCGCGCACGTGGCAAATTGGAGGATCTATACAGAGCGTCACAATTGTTTGCGCATCTGCCCCTGAGCGTAGGGTGGGGCGTTCCGCCGCAGGCGGGTTGCCCCACGCGTGGGCGAACCTCGTTGCGCGAGAACCGCCCACCCTACGGCAACTGCTCTCCGCGCACGTGGCAAATTGGAGGATCTAGATGGAACGAAGGCTCCGGAGAACATCCACGGTGATGTCGACGATGGTCTGTAGGCGGGGTCGCTTGGGGTCCGCGATCGAATCATAGTCCGCTTTGTTTCGGTGCTGTCGCAGGCGCTTTAGGTTTTCGCCGATGCGCTGCCTGTTCAGGTCTCGATGGTCTTCGAAGGCTTGGATCACCGTCCCGTGCGCGCTGCCGTCTCGAGGGATCCGCTTGCCGTCCCTCGACTCCAGGAATTCGCAAGCTTTACCGAAAGCGGCGTAATAGGCTCTGCTTATTGCAGCCCGATTGCGCGCTTCCTCCCCAGCGTTTGTTTGTGAAAGGCCGGCGAGGTTCTTTGCTAGTTCTAGATACTCCGACCAGTCGAAGCCCATCAGAAATCAAAGTTTATCGAGACTCTCTTGCCGAGCTCTGACTTGAGGGGGAGCCACCATTCCATGTCCATTCTAAACAAGGCTTCAGCTGGATTGGGAGCATCTTCCGGCAGTATCAAATAGATGACCAGCTGTTCAGGCAGATTCTGGTCCTTGTCTGACAGTTCTAATCGCAGAGTCGTTGCAGGGAGATATTCAGGAATCTTTTGTGCAATCGCGATGAGGTGACCTTCAAGGTCTTTATTTCGCCGCAGGTAGCTGCCTATCTCCTCCGTGTTGAGGAACTCGTAGTACTCACCTAAAGCTGCGGACCGATGTACTCCATGATGCGCGAAACGAGCTACGACCGCCTCGGACGGGTAAAATGGAAAGGAAGTGTCGTGGTCTTCTGTGAAGCGAATCCATTCTGTGAGTAAGTCAGTTACAGGGTTACTTCTTCGCTCAAAGGCCCGCGGTTGGGCCCAACCGGCGCAGGAGAAGCCCGGCTCTCTCTGAAGATGCAGGTTCACTAGTAGTGACTTGGCGGGCCACTCGTCTTGAGGGTAGGTTCGAACGATGGATCTCTCGCCGAGTTTGTTGCTGATGTTCGTGCTCCCTTGACTCATGAGATCTCGAAGCACGAGCTGCCCCAGCAGCCCCTGGTATCGATCCATTTCAGTCGTCGACGTTGATCCCGATCCTTCCATCAGCGCTCCCCCACTGCTGACGTGAAAATCTCGAAGGACATCTCTCGTGCCTGAGTCCATCTCTTTAGAAATGCATTGATCTCCGCCGGGCGTTCTTGCGAAGTCAGATCTAAGTGAAAATTAAACGCGAATTGGATTAGTTTCCGGCCGGCCGCGTCAACAGGCTTGACATCGAGTTTTAGTCTGCTTCCGTCGAACCACCCTTTGCTAAAGTAGGCCCCAAAGCAGCTATTCCCTTCATCGAAGGCACGATATAGCGGCAAATCCGCTCTGAAGAATAGCTCTCTCGAAAGCCTGGCGTGATCGTTGTCGTCCGGCTGCGCCCGCCATAGAAAGTTAAGCCCCATTGCACTATATGGCGTCTCCGGGAGTCTACTCACCAATAGGCCAAGACTCGATAACGCCGAGCCATCCTCACTATCTTTAAGTTCAAATGTCAACTGTTCAGGGATGACCTGAAGTCGGAACTTGCGAGTGTCAACTTGCGAAATGACGGGCGCCTGTACGCCCCCTTCGAGCAAGTCGCCTTCTTCAACTATGAGATTCTTGACGAGCCACAGCTTATCTATAATAGATGGATTGAACTGGTGGGCGACAAGAACAACTGTTGCGCTCTCAAGTGCCTTCTTCATAGTCCCCTAGACTCGCACAAGCCTGTCCGAAAACGGCCGTTTCGGAACCAAGGCGCGCGGAAGTGTAACCAACCTATCGGCCTCTGTCCAGCAGACGTTGACTTGCCCGAGTTCCTCCCACGCTAGCATCAGAGCGCCCTGCATGGTCCGCGCGCACATGAAGTTCTTCGGGAACCCGCCTGCGACCGCCACGCTCTAAGAGGCCGTCAAGCCAATGTAATCTTGGCCGGAGAGCCTTTCCATGTCGGATGGCCCAGGGCCAGCGCGCGAGGGGGTAGACGATGAACTGACATGCGAGCGCGGAACCCCAGGGGGACGTAGCGTCCCTGTTCACTCCCGGCCTCCCCGCGGAGGCCGTAGTTGGGACACTACTTTCTGGCGGCGATCTCGTCCAAGACCCGGTAGACCTCTCCCAAGTCGATCGGTTTCGCGAGGTAGTCGTCCATGCCGCCCGCCAGAAAGCGCTCCCTGTCGCCCCGAAGCACATGGGCCGTGAGCGCGACGATGGGGAGGTCCCGCGGCACGCCCGGGACCGCGCCCGCGCGGATCGCCCGCGTCGCCTCCAGACCGGAGAGCTCCGGCATCTCGATGTCCATGAGCACGACGTCGAAGGGCTCGCGGGCGAGCTTCTCCAGGGCCTCGCGCCCGTTCTCGGCGGTGACCACCTGGTGCCCGTCTCTGGTGAGGAGCTCCCTGCCGAGTAGCCGGTTCACCGCGCTGTCCTCAGCCAAGAGGACGCGCAGCGGGCCCCGGCCTCGTCCCCTGTCTTTTAGGTTGCCTTCGGTGAGTGCCGCCTCGCAAGCGCCCTCGCAGAGCCCGAACTCAAGGGCGAACCGAAAGGTGCTGCCCTGCCCGGTTTCGCTCTCGGCCCAGATCTCCCCCCCATGAGCTGCACGAGCTGTTTGCAAATCGCGAGCCCGAGGCCGGTGCCGCCGTCGGAGACCGTGTCTGCCCGCCGCGCTTGCTCGAAGGGCTCGAAGATGGCGGCGAGCTTCTCGGGGGGGACGCCGCCCCCGGTGTCCCGGACTTCGAAGAGGAGCCGGACGCCCCCCTCGGCGCCGGGCTGCCGCCGGTCCAGCCGGACCGAGACGCCGACCGAGCCCGCCCGAGTGAACTTCACCGCGTTCCCCACGAGGTTGACGAGGACCTGCCCGAGCCGTCCCCGGTCCCCCCGGACGAGCCGCGGGACCTCCGGGGCGACGCTGTGACGGAGCGCGAGGCCCCGCCGGGTGGCCAGGGAGCCGATGGCTGAGAGGAGCGAGCCGAGGGAGTCCCGCAGGTCGAAGTCGCTCTCGTGGAGCTCGGCCTTTCCCGACTCGACCCTCGCGAGGTCGAGCAGGTCGTTGATGAGCTCGAGGAGCGACCTGCCCGAGCTCTCGACGTAGCCCAGGTACTCGCGGGCTTTGTCCGGCAGGTCCTCCGCGAGGGCGAGCTCGGTCATGCCGATGATGCCGCTCATGGGCGTGCGGATGTCGTGGCTCATGCGGGCGAGGAACTTGCTCTTCTGCCGGTTGGCCGACTCGGCGGCCTCCTTCGCTCGCCCGAGGGCGCGCTCGGCCTCCTTCTGCCCTGTGACGTCGCTCAGGGCCGTGCGACACACCGGCCTTCCTTCCGCGTCCGTGGCGGCCTGGCTCTCCAGGCGAGCTTCGAAAGACCGGCCCCCTTCCGCGGTCAGCCGCAGCTCGCAGACCTCGCGGGACCGGCTCCGGAGGACCGACGTGAGATGCAGGTGGTAGGCGTCCGAGGACTCGCGCGCAAGGAAGCGGGCGAAGGGCTGCCCGAGGAGACGCGCTCGTTCGACGCCAAGCAGCTCGCATCCACGGATGTTCGCCTCCCGGATGCGTCCGCCGGCGTCCACGGTGAAGTAGCCGACCGGGGCAAAGTCGTAGAGGTCCTGGTAGCGGGCCCGGGCGGCCTCCAGCCGCAGTTGGACGCTTCGGAGCTCCTCGTTCTGGGTCTCGAGCTCGATCTGGTAGACGCCGAGCTCGTGGACAAGGGCGGCGACGTCCTCGGCGGAGAGCCCTTCGAGATCTGCGCGGGCCCCGCCGGCCGCTTTTCGGGCGAGCTGCCGGAGCTGCTCGCGCCTGGGGGTTGCCTCTTGCTCGGCCATGCCCGATTGCCTCTCAGTGCGTTGTTTCGCTCGACTGCGGGGGACCGGTGACGTCCTCGATCGCCAGGAGGATCCTGTCGCTCCCTCGGCCCGCCGAGAGCAGCCGGGCGTTCAGGAGCATGGTGCGCCGGCCGAGGCCGGCGAAGGTGCTCTCCACCTCGAACCCCTCGAAGACCCGGTCCCTCGGGATCACCTCCTCCAGTAGCTCCCGCAGCCGTGGGATGTCCCACTGGCGGTCTCCAAGCTCATAGAGGGGCTTGCCGAGGGTCTCGCGCTCCTCTACCCGGAACGTCCGGTAGAAGGCGCGGTTCGCCGCCTCCACCGTCAGGTCCGAGCGGAGCACGAGCAGGGGCTCCCGCACGGTGTTCACGATGTTCTCGGCGAACTCCCGCGCGGCCTGTGCCTCCTCGGCCGCTTCGCGGAGCCTCTCCTCGGCGCGCCGCAGGCGGTCGATCTCGAGGAACGTGATGACCACGCCGTCGATCACGTTCTCGGTCGTGCGGTAGGGGAGGATGCGCATCTGGTACCAGATGCCCTCCCGGGTCCTCACCTCGCCCTCCTTCGGGATCAGGGTGTCGAGAACCCCCCGCGCCTCGCGGGCGAGGTCTTCGCCGGCGATCTCGGTCACCGTGTCGCCGATCGGCCGCCCCACGTCGGAGGGGATCAGGCGAAAAAGCCGGGTCGCGCTCGGCGTGTACCGGGCGGTCCGGAGCTCCCGGCCGAGGAAGAGGGTCGCGATGTCCGTGCTCGCGAGCAGATTGGCGAGGTCGTTGTTCACGTCGGTGAGCTCGTCGAGCTTGCTCCGGAGCTCGGCGTTGAGCGTCGCGAGCTCCTCGTTGACCGACTGGAGCTCTTCCTTGGAGGAGGGTCCTGTAGGACGTCCTGAGTCGCGAAGATGACCACCTCCCGGATCTCCTTCGTGACCCGGTAGGCGCCGCTCTCCTCGAGCCGGAAGAACCGGGCGAGCCGAGCCTCCGGGACGTCGGCCGAGATGCTCTCCGGGTAGAGCCCGAGCCGTGCCCTTGCGATGGCCGCAGGATCCAGGTCCGTCGCGAAGACCTGGGCCGAAATCCTTCGGCCGAGGTCGGCCATGCCTTCCTCGAGAAGCATGGCGAGCGAGTAGGCCTCCTCGCCGGTCGAGCAGGCGGGCACCCAGACGCGAACCGGGTCCCCGGCGCCGCTCCGTTTCGCCAGCACTTCGGCCACGAGGGTCGCCTTCAAGGCATCATAGGCGTCGGCGTCGCGAAAAAAGCTCGTCACCCCGATCAGGAGGTCCTGGAAGAGCCTCTCGGCCTCGGTACCTTCCGCGCCGAGGTAGCGCAGGTACTCTGCGGGGTCTTCGATGCGCTGGAGGTCCATCCTCCTCTGGATCCTGCGGATCACCGTATTCGCCTTGTAGAGCGCGAAGTCGTGGCCGGTTCGGGCGTGGAGGAGGGCGAGGATCTCCCTCGTCCACCGGCGGGAGAGCGTGGTCTCCGCGAGCTCCGGGTCTGCCCGGCGGTGCTTCGGCCATCGGCTCAGGTAGGAGAGGAGCTCGGACGCGAGCCCCTCGGGCGGGGCGATCACGTCGACGCACGCGGTCTCGATGGCGCTGCGCGGCATGGAGTCGAACTTCGCCGTGACGGGATCCTGCGCCATGGTCACGCCGCCCGCGCCGCGGACGGCGCGCACGCCCAGGCAGCCGTCGGAGCCCGCCCCCGAGAGCACGACGCACACCGCCAGGTCGCCCCTGTCGTCGGCGAGGCTTCGGAGAAAGAAGTCGATGGAAAGGCGGTCTTCCTTGGCCCCTCGGAAGGGGATCAGGTGGAAGGAGCCCCGCTCGAGGGCGACGCGGGATCCCGGCGGGGTCACGTGGACCCGGCCGGGTTCGATCGGCATTCCGTCCTGGATCGTCACCACTGGAAGGGCGCAGTGCTTCTGGAGGATCGGAACGAGGAGGTTGTCCGTGGGGTGGAGGTGCTGGATCACGACGACGGCCGCCCCGATGCCGGCCGGGAGCTCGGCCAAGAACGTGGTCAGCGGCTCCAGGCCGCCCGCCGAGCAGCCGATCCCGACGACGGGAAAGGATCCGGGCGGTCTTTCCCCTCCCGAACGCTCGTCGAGCTCGGTCGCGGGAGATCCCGGCGCCGTCGGCGCCCCGCTCTCGCGGTCTGGCGTATGCTCTTCGGGCACTCTTCCCCGTTGTGCTGCAGATGGATGGCGCCGTCACAGGCTCCAGGTTTCCCAGGGTGCCTGAGCCCGGTGACAGGTGCAAGGGAACTCGCCCGTGCGAGCCCGAGAGGACGTGGCCGGAGCAGATCCGCTGTGTCGTGAAGCTCTGAGGGCGGGCGAGGGAGACCGGTGCGGTCTCCCTCGTGTCCTGCGGGGGCTCGGACTGTTCTGCCGGAGTCAGGGGTTTTCTTCTGCCAGTCAGCCTCGCGACGGCTTTGGGCGCGCGTCGTGCCTCTGCTTTTGACCGTCCTGGTCTGAGACTAAGAACGAGGCGGAATAAGAGAGGGTAGTCTTGCTGGGCCCGTTTATATACTTCCGTTCCACACTTTTGACTCATCGGGCCGGCAACTTTGCGTATGCTTGAGACGCCTGTTGATACTAGTTGGGTGACAACCGACTTTGCCCTTTTAAGGCCAGCACTACGACTGCGGTGCTCCCCCGAGTCCGGCGGAGACAGAGGAGGAAGGAAGATGGCGTACAAGGACTTTCCACGGCCCGAACCCCCGGTGATGGGCGCGAGCACGCTCGTGGGGGAGAAGGTCGTGGACGCGAAGGGCAAAGACGTGGGCAAGATCGAGGAGATCATGTTCGACACGCGAACAGGCAAGGTGGCCTACGCGGTGCTCTCCTTCGGAGGCATCCTCGGGGTCGGCGACAAGCTCTTTGCCGTCCCGTGGAAGGCTCTCCGATTCTATCCGGACAACGAGCAGTTCCTTCTCGGCCTGGACCGGGAGCGCCTGGAGAAGGCGCCGGGCTTCGACAGGGACCACTGGCCGAAGATGGGCGACTTCAAATGGGCCTCCGAGATCCATTGGTACTACCGTGCGCCTCCGTACTGGGAATGAGCGTGATCTGGCGTAGCAGACGCAGTCCGCCCGTCCGAGGGGTTCGGCACGGTCGTTCAGGAGTCTCTCGGGCGCCTCAGGCGGTCTGCCAACACAAGGAGGTCCTTTTCCTCGATGTCCCGGGCCTCCCGGGCGAAGGGCTCGAGCTCCTCTCCCTCGAGGGCTTCGCGCTCCAGAAGGACCCCGGCGAGCCGCTCCAGGAGCGACTTCTTCGCCGTCAGTCTGGAGCGCACGGCCTGGAGCGCTTCGTCGATGATCCTCGACATCTCCTCGTCGATCTCCTGGGCGGTCTTCTCGCTGAACTCTCTCGTCCGGGGAGCGCCCTCGACCGCGAGGTAGGGCGAGCGGGGCTCCTGCCCGTAGGTGAGCACCCCCAGCCGCTCGCTCATCCCGTAGTCCGTCACCATGCTGCGCACGATCTCGGTCGCGCGCTGCAGGTCGTTCTGAGCGCCCGTCGAGACGTCTCCGAAGATCAGCTCCTCCGCGACGCGGCCGCCCAGGAGTACGCGAACCCGGATGAGGAGCTCCTCGCGGGTCATGAGGTAGCGGTCTTCGGTCGGTAGCTGCTTGGTGTAGCCGAGGGCGCCGAAGCCCCGGGGAATGATGGAGATCTTGTTGACGGGGTCCGCGCCCTCCAGACTCATGGCGACGACCGCGTGCCCGGCCTCGTGATGGGCGACGATCCGCTTTTCCTTCGGGTTGATCGCGCGGTTTCGCTTCTCCAGGCCCCCGGTGATTCGATCGACAGCTTCCCGGAACTCGCGCATCGTGACCTCGTCCAGATCGCGGCGGGCGGCCAGGAGGGCGGCCTCGTTCACCAGGTTCGCGAGGTCGGCCCCGGCGAAGCCCGGCGTCATGGCCGCCACCTCCCTCAGCGCCACGTCGGGCCCGAGCTTCACCTTCCCCACGTGGATGCGAAGGATCGCCTCGCGGCCCTTCACGTCCGGCCGGTCGATGGCGACGTGGCGGTCGAAGCGCCCGGCGCGCAGGAGCGCGGGATCGAGAATCTCCGGGCGGTTCGTGGCCGCCATGATGATCACGCTCACGTTCGGGTCGAACCCGTCCATCTCGACCAGGAGCTGGTTCAGCGTCTGCTCGCGCTCATCGTGCCCTCCCATGGGGTTGAGGCCTCGGGCCTTGCCGAGGGCGTCGAGCTCGTCGATGAAGATGATGCAGGGGGCGGTCTTCTTCGCCTGGGCGAAGAGATCGCGTACCCGGGAGGCGCCGACGCCGACGAACATCTCGACGAACTCCGAGCCGCTCATGCTGAAGAAGGGCACGCCGGCCTCGCCCGCCACGGCTCGGGCGAGCAGGGTCTTGCCGGTTCCGGGCGCGCCGACCAGGAGGACCCCCTTCGGGATTCGGCCTCCCAGCCGCTGGAACTTCTCCGGGGTCTTCAGGAAGGCAACGATCTCCTGCAGCTCGGCCTCGGCCTCGTCGATCCCGGCGACGTCCGCGAAGGTGACGCCCGTCGCCGTCTCCGCATAGATTCGGGCCTTGGCCTTTCCGACCGAGAGGAGCCCTTGGGGGCCCGAGCCCATGCGCTTCGTCATGAACCTCCAGAAGAGCAGCATGAGCGCGATGGGGAGCACCCAACCGAGGAGCGTACCCATCCATCTGTTCTCGGTCTTGGCCCGGTAGGCGACCTTCTTCTGATCGAGCAGCGGAACGAGCTGCGGGTCCTCGACCCGGACGGTAACGAACTTCCGCTCCTTCCCCTTTGCTTCCGCGGACGTTCCGCTGATCTGCTCGGTCTCCAGCAGGAGGTCCTTGACCTTGTCCTCCTGCAGAAGTTGTTTGAAGGCCGAGTACGGGATCGTCTCGACCCGGCCCGTCCCCGAACGACCCAGAAAGTTGGAGAGGACCAGAACGAGGAGCATCACCAACGCGGCGGAGAGGAGCTGCCTCTTCCGGAGCTCACCCGGCTTCGGAGGGCCGCCGGATCCCCGAGATCCGAGGCGAAGCTTCAGGCGTTCCAAAAGCCCTTTCGGTTCGTCATCGTTCTTTTGCATTCGATCGTTCTCTTCCATTCACCGGATCTGTAGGACCGGACAAGAGTGGGCCGGTAGGAACCTCCCATGATACGCTTCTTTCCGGCGACAGGGCCGTCCTCACCGGTACTTTTCGAAGATCTCGGACGTCCTCTCCCGCACCTCGCGCGCATCCGC
>JACRCS010000629.1 GCA_016218905.1 Deltaproteobacteria bacterium | reverse complement strand
GGTAGCTGTACCGGCTCGGCTTCACCTCCACGACCCCGACGCGGTTGAACATCGGACGCATCGAGTTGTTGAGGATCCCGACGATCTCCTGTGCGTCGTCTTCGAACACTTCCCCGTCGCCGAAGTAGAAGGCGTAGAAGTTCGTCGACGGCACGTCGTACTCGTTGAAGGCGATCTGGCTGACGAGGTCGAAGACGATCGAGGCGCGCGTGCCGCCGGCGTTCCCGACGTTGTAGAACTCCTGGGCCCCGACCTCGTACGCCTCCACGTCGTGGACGAAGAAGCGGTGCTCGACCTTGTTCGCTCCGTAGTTGAAGTCGAGCCAGTGGTGGATGAAGTTCACGAGCCGCTTCTCGAGGTCCAGCCGTTCCCCCGAGGTGGAGAAGGAGATGTCGCCCATGTAGAAGACGACGGCACGGTATCTCGGCCGCTCCTCCCGCTGGGGCACCTTGTACCGGCGGTCGCGGCGCCGGACGTGGACGTCGTACGCCTCGTCCTCGGGTGCGTAAACGCCCGTCGCGATGCTCGAACGGAGCGCCCGCTTGAAGGTCCGCCGCTTGTCGAGGATGGCCCCCACCGGCCCGAAGGTCTTGAACGTGTAGGAGACCTCCTTGATCTTGCCCTTCCCCTCCTTCGTCAGGTCGGGCAGACCGAGCCGGGCAGCCACGAGATCCATGAAGACCTGGAACGGAAGATCGAAGCGCAGCCGCTCCTTTTCTCCGCCGGGTCCCCTGCCCCGTCCGCCTCCGCCCTCGGAGGGATCGTCGTAGACGAACGTGGGCGGGACGATGTCGTCCATCTCGATGACGATGTCGCCGCCGTTGTCGCCGAGGCGGTCGAGGTCGCCTTCGCTCAGGATCTGTTCGATCCGATCCTTCAGCTCCTCCTGAATGAAATCGTTGAAGAAGCCTTCCGCTTCGTCGGACGTAATCCTCTCTTCGGCCATGGGCGCTCCTGGCGCGGGATGCTTCCCTATCCCGCGATGCTCGACGAGTTGGCCGTCACGGTGAGCGCCTGGAAGGCGCACTTGCCGCAGTAGCCGAGGTTCTCCATCAGGTACTTGACGGCTTCGTTGAGCTGCTCCTGCTCCTTCGAGTGGACTCCCGCGGCGCTCGAGCCGCTCTTGATCCAACCGAGGAGCTTGATGTTTTCGCGCGACTTGAACTCGTTTTCGAACACGTACCGCTTGATGGCGTTCTGGTAGGACGGCTCGTCGGCGAGGAGGACCTGGAACCCGACGCTGGCGATCGCGTCCGAGAGCTCCTTGCGGAAGACGTCCTTCTCGGGGATGCCGAGGTACTGCTCGATGGCCTGCATGAACTTCTCATCGGGTTGGACGTCGGCCTGGGTTACCTCGTGCTTCACCGTCGTCGAGTGCGCATACGCCCGCACGTGGTCGGTGTACTTCTTCCAGGTCGTCTCGATGACCGACTCGTCGCGCAGCACCGCGCTGTAGACGTCGCTCGCCACCTGGTTGAAGATCCACGCCTTCGCCAGCGGCAGGACCTTCTGGACGTAGTGGGTGAGCTTCGTCTTGTCGGTCGCGAAGGACTCCTTGAGCGCGTTCTCCATCCGCAGGTAGAGATCCAGCGGGCTCACGCACGGGTTCCGGAGGGCGACCGAGGTGATCATGGCCGGCTCTCCCTCCTCCTCCCGAAGGCGCTTCACGTTCGCCGCGTACTCGTTGATCTGGAAGTGCTCGGTCTTCTCGAAAACGTTCTGGATGAAGCGCGGATCGAGCCCGAAGGTCCCTTCGGAGGGCTTGATGAACTCGAACTCCTCCAGGATGGTGCGACCCATGTTGTTGTCCACGCCGCTGTCGGCGCGGCCGGCGTAGATGAGGGCCTTCTGGAGGAGCGTCAGGTTCGGGTTCTGCTTGGACTCGTAGAGCCGCGTCATCACCGCAACCAGGCTCACGAACTGCAGGCTGTGGGGCGCCACGTGCGCCAGGTGCTTCTTGTCCGGGCTCCAGCGCCGCCGCTCATTCGAGTACGTGTACCCGTAGATCCGCTCCTCGTCCTGGAAGGTCACCGAAAGGGGCATCTCGATGAACGTCGTCCTCGACCGGAGCGCCTCGAACGACTCGTTGGCCATGAACATGTTGAATTCGTGGAAGTTCGTGTGGCCGATGATCACGCCGTTGAAAGGGATCGGCGGCTGGCCCTCGGGCTTGAAGAAGCGGTCCTGCGTGGCGAAGAGCATCTCGTAGAGGAAGCGGTCCGAGAGCTTCAGGATCTCGTGGATCTCCACGAGCCCGTTGGCCCCGGCGCACAGCTCTCCCTTGTAGTCGTGGACGAGCGGATGGGATTCGCTCCCGAACCTCGGCAGGAGGCTGTAGTCGATGTTGCCGACGAGGGATCCCGCCTCCTGGCTCTTCTCATCCCGGGGCGTGTAGGAGCCGATCCCGGTCTTCGTCCGCGCCTCGTAGATCATGCGCTTGACCCGGAGGTGCGGGAGGAGCTCGCCGAAGGTCAGGTTCTTCGCCTTCATGAAGTCGCGCAAGATGTAATCCGAGTAGGGCGAGACGAGCCCGTCGATCTCGATCCGGTACTCCCCGTCGTAGTGGGGGTTCGCGTCGAAGAAGTCGGACATGTCCACGGACGCGCGGACGAGCTCGTTCAGACGCTCCGTGAAGCCGACGCGCAGGGCCTGCGGGATGACCTGGAGGGGGCGCTCGAAGATCGGGCTCTGGAGGTAGTAGATGTCGTTCTCCCGGAAGAGCGCCTTCTCCTTGAGCCGTTCGTCGACCGTCGGCAGGAGCAGCGTGTAGGTCTTCCCCTGCTCGGAGCGCGAGTACGCGTTCAGCGAGAGCTTGATCGCGTCCATGGAGCGGGACTTCGCGGCGCCCGGAGGGCCGAGGAGGATCCAGAGCCGCTTCGAGGCCTCGAGCCCCTTGCTCGCGTTGCTGATCTTCTCGACGAGGTTCTCCTTCGCCCTCTGCTGTCCGAAGACGACGTACGGGCCGACCAGCGTCTCGTTCTCGAAGAACGAGTAGCGATGCCGAATCGGCTTCCCCGGAATGATGGTGTACTCCACCCCGCTGGAGAGCATCATGTCGTGGAGGAGCTGAAACGTAGTTCGGGCCACCCACGGCTCCCGTTTGATGAGCTCCAGGTACTCCGTGAACGTGAGGATCTCCTCGTCCAGGCTCTTCGTGCCGGTCCGGTTGAGCAGCTCCTGCAGTTCTCCAAGCATGTCGCCTCCTCGGTTCTGCCCCCGCGCCGGCGCCGCCGGCGCGGAATTCTCGGTATGCCTACACGTTAGCAGCTTAGTGCCAGCGCTCCAGTTAAGCAAAACACTCCGAGAATCCCCGGGGCCAGTGGTTGCACGCAATTAGTTTCAGTTATCCTGTGTGTCATGTTCCATGGCATGGTTGTCGGTCGCCCGATCCGCCCCAACGGGCTGAACCCTGGCTGCCCGGGCGCTTCAGCGCTGTCGGCGGAAATGATTTCCGGGATGCGCGACCGCTACGTCTTCGACGAGCGGCCCTCCCCTACCCAGGAGCCAAAGCCTGGGCGAGCGCGGCCCCGAGTTCCCTTACCTTAAACGGCTTCGCCACGGCCCCACAAAAGCCGTATCCACGAAAGCTCGCCAGGACGGGATCGTTGGAGTATCCGCTGGAGACGATGACCCGGGCGGCGGAATCGAGTTCCAAGAGGCACTTGACCGCCTCCTTTCCGCCCATTCCTCCGGGTATCGTGAGGTCCATGATCACGGCGTCGAAGGGCCTGCCGGCGCGCATTTGAGTGCCGTAGAGCTTCAGGGCCTCGGCGCCGTCCCCGCACGTGGTGGGTTCGTACCCCAGGCTTTCGAGGATCGAGCGGAGGAGGTCTCGAATCATCTCCTCGTCGTCCATGACGAGGATCCTGCCCCGTCCCCTGACGGCCAGCTCGGCTGCCGGGATCGCGAAGAGGGCGCTCCGCCCGGACGCGGGGAGACGGATCGTGAAGGCGGTCCCCTCCCGGAGCTTCGAGACCACCCGGATCTCACCGTCGTGATTGCGGACGATCGAGTAGACGGTCGCGAGCCCCAGGCCCGTCCCGCTCGGCTTCGTCGTGTAGTACGGATCGAAGATCCGGTCCAGGTCTTCCGGCGCGATCCCCACTCCCGCGTCTTCGACGTCGATCCGAATCCATCCCGCGCTGCCCTCCTCGGAGGAAGGCTCGTTCTCGGCCCGGACCTTGACGGTTCCCCCGCCGGGCATGGCCTGGGCGGCGTTCAGTACGAGATTGTGAATGACCTGTCCCATCTGGCCGATGTCCGCCTCGACCGGCCAGAGGTCCTCCGAGATGTCGAACTCGGGACGGACGTTGGAGCCGCTCAGGCTGAACTCCGTCGCGTCCACCAGCATGCCCCGGAGCGAGGCGAGCTTCTTGACCGGTCTGCCCCCTTTGGAGAAGGTGAGGAGCTGCCGCGTGAGCTCGGTAGCGCGATCGGCGGCCTTTTCAGCCCGCTCCAGGAAGGTCGCGAGCGGCGTGCCGGCACTGAGCTGCGCCCGGGCCATGGAGATGTTTCCCATGATCCCCGTCAGGAGGTTGTTGAAGTCGTGCGCGATTCCCCCGGCGAGGATGCCGAGGGAGTCGAGCTTGCGCGCGCGGAGAAGTTCCTCTTCGAACGCCTTCTTTTCCGTCATGTCGCGAAAGACGAGGACGACGCCGAGCGTCTGCCCCTCCGAGTCGAGAATGGGCGCGGCGGAGTCGGCGATGGGACGCTCCGTCCCGTCGGCGCAGCAGAGCAGCGCGTGGTTGGTGAGCCCGATGGTCTTCCCCGAACGCATCGCAGAGTCGGCCGGGTTCTCCAGGGGCTCGCCGGTCTTCTCGTGCAGGATCCGGAAGACTTTCCGCAGCGGCTTCCCTCGGGCCTCTTCCTGCGAAACGCCGCAGAGTTCCTCCGCCACCCGGTTGAGCAGCACAACGCGTCCCTCTACGTCAGTCGTGATCACGCCATCGCCGATGGACCGGAGGGTGACCGCGAGGCGCTCCTTTTCGGTGCGCAGGGCTTCCTTGGCCTCCTTCCACTCGGTGATGTCGCCGACGATCCCGACGATGGAAGGGGGCATCCCCTCGGCCCCCTCCATCACCTTGGAGGAAAGATAGCCCCAGAACGCCGTCCCATCCTTCCGAACGAAGCGCCGTTCCACCAGCGCGTGCTCGAACTCCCCCCGCAAGTGCGCGAACATCCTGGCGGTGGCCGCGTCTCTCTCTGAGGGGTCGACGTGATCCTGGTATCGGGTCTCCAGGAGCTCCGGGAGCGAATACCCCAGCATCTCGGCCAGGCGCCGGTTCCCGAAGACGAACCTGCCGTCGGACTCCACCTGGTAGATGCCCGCCGGAGATGTCTCGAAGATGATCCGCAGGCGCTCCTCGCTCTGCCGAAGCGCCTCCTCGGTGCGCTTCCTCTCGGTGATATCGTCATAGACGCCGAGAACGCCGAAGACAGAACCGTCCTCCGACACCAGGGGGATCTTGCTCGTCTCGGTCCAGATCCTGGAGCCGTCGGTGAGCCTCACCGACTCGATGATGCGCCGCTTGGCGCGTCCAGATTGGAACACCTCCTGGTCGTCCCGCCGGAACGCCTCGGCCTCTTCCGGCAGCCACGGCAGCTCGTAGTCCGTCTTCCCGGAGATATCGCAGAGCTGCTCTAGGCCCGCCGCGCGCGCGAAGTTCTCGTTGCCCCCGAGGTAGACCGACGCCCTGTCCTTCCAGAAGATCGTCTGTGGCACCGCGTTCACGATGAGGGAGAGCATCCGCTCCCTTTCCCTCAGGGTTTCTTCGGCCTTGCACCGCTCCGAGATGTCGCGGCCGACGGCCAGCACCGCGCTCCTGCCCTCGTAATCGATGAGGTTACTGTGCACCTCGACGGGTATCACCCTCCCGCTCCTGCTGACGTGCTCGGATTCGAAGATCAGGTAGGGCGTTCGCTTCAGTGCGTCGATCCGCTCGGCAAAGCTGCCCGTCTGCCGGGAGCCCACGATCTGCTGGAGTCCGAGGTGCAGCAGTTCCTCCCGCGAGTACTCGAAGCGTTCGCACGCTGTCCGGTTGACCTCCAGGATCCGGCCCTCCAGGTCGTGGATCAGGATGGCATCGGCGGCGCTGTCGAAGAGCTCCCGGAACTTGGCTTCGGCGCGGAGGAGCTTCTCTTCGGTGGTCTTTTCTCTCCACGTGTCAATGAGCAGGAATATCGGCAGAACGAGTCCGGCCAGGAGGGAAACGATCGCGATCCGAGGTCTCGCCTGCGCCAGGAGAAGAGCGGCGAGGCCCCCGAGAGCGAGGGAGAGGAGAGCTCCCCAACAGGCTTTCTTTGGCATCGTGTCCCCTCGAACGCCCCCCGAGGTTCCGCAGCCCGCCGTGCGGAGCTGCGGTCGAGCGAGGAGGGCTCCGCCGAGGTGCGCGGACGCGGCCTGCTGCCGGTGCAGCTCCCCCGACGTGGGCACGCCCGCCCCTTCCGGGACGCGCGCGCCTGCGCCGAGTCTAGGCCAGTGACCACGTCTGCGTCTAGGCTAGGCCGAGGTGAAAGCGCAGAGAATCTCTCACGAAAGGAGTCTTCTGGGGAGAGGCTCGCCTGAAGACGCGGCGCGCCCCTCGTAAGGCGAGCGAGCTACGCCTTGGCGCGACGGCCGCCCCCACGCGGCGCGGGCGCCGGAGCGGCGTGGGCGTCAGCTACGGGCTTCGGCTCGCGGTCTTCCAGCCACAAGGTGAGGAAGATGCCGAACATCGTCGCGAAGGGGACGAAGAAGAAGAGGTCGGTAACCATGGGTGTTGCTCCTTTGGGTTGCGAACTTCTTTTGGGACGGAGTCTAAATGGGACTCATTCGGTTCGCAATACGCCGGGGGCGCACTCCTATCCATCCAGCCCGACGAAATACCCCTCCGTCTCCCGGTGTCCCGTGCGATTAGTTCGCGCATGGCGACCGGCAGGCCGAACGGCGGCGAATCAGCGCCGTTCGGCCATCGCAGAGGCTGAATAGCAGGCAGGG
>JACRCS010000628.1 GCA_016218905.1 Deltaproteobacteria bacterium | reverse complement strand
GGCTTCCCTTTCGTCGAGGCGGACCAGAAGCTGACCTGCCTTCACGCGGTCTCCCTCCTCGACGAGGACCTCCTCGACCCTTCCCGTGACGGGCGAACCGAGCGAGGCCTTCGATCGCGCCAGGACCCTGCCGCTGACGACGAGCGTCTCGAGGAGGTCGGTTCGGGCGATCCGGGTGGCTTCGACGGCACGGCCACGCAGGGAGCGGGCTCCGAAGGCGAGGAGGGACAGAGCGAAAAAAGTGAGGCCGACGCGAGCCGCCCGAGAGCGGGGAAGGTGGAAGGCCATCGAGTCAAGTGTGGCACGGGACGGGGCGACCAGAGCGGCTCAGGCGCACTACAACCCGAACGGCTCTCGGCGGACGCCGGGGACGGCCTTCGGATCCGGCGGGAGGCTGCCCAAGAAGAAAGGAGGGGAGCGGCCGGAAGGCCGCTCCCATCGAGGAGCCCGTTTGCCTGTTGGTGTCCTACTTGCCCTGGCGGTACGTCGTCCACATGGCGTCCATGCGGGCATCCTGGCCGGCCGTGAACAGGTACATGCAGGCGTCGTCGGTGTAGTCCATGAAGTTCGTGATCGGGTCGAGGCCGGAGAGGCTGCGACAGGAATCGCGGCCCGTCGGGCAGCCGTACGCGGCGCTCTTCTCGGCAGGGGTGTCCGTCACGTAGTCCCCGCTCCTGGTGGTGTTCTTGCAGCCGCCCTGGAACGTGTGGTAGAGGCCCATCCAGTGGCCGACTTCGTGGGTCGCGGTGTCGCCGAGGTTGTAGGGGGCCGCGCTGCCGCCGGGGAGCGAGGAGTAGAGGAGGACGACCCCGTCCATGTTCGGCTTGCTGGCGTAGCTGCTCGGGAAGGTCGCCCAGCCGAGGAGCCCGCCGCCGAGGTTGGCCGAGTAGAGGTTGAGGTCGTCTGCGGTCCCCTGCCGAAGGGCCGTCTTCGCCGCGGTCTCGGCTGAGGTGCCGTACCCCATCGTGTACCAGGTGGAGTTCGTCGTCCGGTCGGTCGAGACGAGGTTGAAGGACCAGCCCCAGGGCGCGTAGGCGGCATTGAGGACATCGATCTGAGCGGTGATCATCGAAGCCGGGATGTCGCCGTTGGCGATTCCGGTGCCCTTGTTGATCACGTGGAAATAGACGTTGATGGTCCCGCCCGTGGCGAGCGCCCCGAAACGCGGGTGCGTTCCGGCCATCTCGAGCTCCTGCTCGATCATCTCCATCTCTTCCTCGTCCGGCATGACCGTGACGCAGCGCCGGCCGGATTCGATGAAGGCGTGCTGGCTCTGGAACTCGACGCCTTCGAGGAGGAAGGGCTGGTCGATGCCCGACACGTCGTCCGCGGGGCGGTACCCGGGCTCGACGAACGTCGGCGGGGCGGCGATCACGGTGAGGGCGAACGGGAGCATCAGGGCGGCTAGCAGGGACTTAGCGTTCAATTTCTCTCCTCCTCGATAACCGGACAGCCGGTTGCGCCGCTTTAGCGAGATGCGTGCCAGCCGATTCTCGGAGGATTCCGGCGTCTTTGGGTCAGATCCTGCTCGAATGCGTCCCCTGGCGTGGGGCGGGAATTAACCCTGGGTCGGAACGAGACCCTTTCGTCGAGTCCAGGGGCGGGGAACGGATCAAAGGGCGAGTTGCGGGACGGTCCGATCCGTCAGGAAGGTGAGGAGGCTGCGACCGATTCCGTCCGCGCCGAAGTCGGCATGGATCCGCCGTCTTCCGGCCCGCCCGATGGCAAGGGCCCGATCCCGGTTGGAGAGGAGATCCGCGCAGGCTTCGGCCAGGCTCTCGGGACTTTCGGCGAGGAGGATCTCCTCTCCGTCCCGGGCGCCGATGCCGGCCGCGCCGAGCGGCGTCGAGACGACCGGGACCCCCAGGGCCATCGCTTCGAGGATCTTGACCCGGATACCGCTTCCTGAATGGAGGGGGACGACCATCGCCCCGCCGGAGGAGAGGAACTCCCGCACGTCCGGCGCGCGGCCCAGGAAGCTCACGTCGTCGTCGCGACGGCGCCCGGAGAGGCCCGCGGGCGGGTTGCTCCCGGCGACGTGGAACCGGGCGCCGGGTACGGCCCGTCGGACGAGTGGCCAGACGCTCTCTAGGAA
This sequence comes from Deltaproteobacteria bacterium, assembly GCA_016218905.1. Next base: position 1,301 of record JACRCS010000628.1, on the reverse strand, counting down.
CCACTCGACGGCCTCGAGGTTCGGCCTCCAGTCGAGCGACCCGAGGAAGATCAGGGTTCGTGGGTCCCCGTGCCCCGAGCGATCGGGAAAGACCGCTGTGTCGATCCCGACCGGGGAGACATGGAGCGGGCGGGTCGCACCGAGGTCCCGGTAGGCTTCCGCGTCCTCAGGAGTCACCGTCACGATCGCGTCGACCTCGTTCAGCGTGGAGACCTCGTACTCCCGGAGCCGCCGCGCGAGGGGAGTCACGTAAAGCCTCCGGACGAGCCCGCGCGCGCCCCGAGCGAGCCCCTGCCCGATTTCGTGCTCGACGTTGAGCGAGCGCAGGACGAGGGGGGCAGGGGTTGCGGCGCGCAGGGCCGGGACGTAGGGGACCATGTAGAGGCTCTCGAGGAGGACGATGTCGGGAGGCTCCTCGCGGACGATCTCCCGGAGCCTCCGCTCGAACGGCTCGGAGTAGAAGCGGCCGACGTTGTACGAGGATCTGGCGAGGAGGCTCTTCAACGCCCCTCCGACGGTGACCGACGTGTCGACGTCGACGGCCTCGAGCCTCAGGGTTCGCGCCTCGTCCGGTAGGGAGGCCGGGTCGACACGGTGCTTGAGGGGATTGAGGGAGAGGGTCCGCACCTCGGCCCCGGCCCGCTGGAGCGAGAGCGCAAGGACCCGCATCGCGACCCGCCCCCCGTCGTCGGGGGGCCACGGGACCTTCGGGCAGAGCTGGAGGATGCGCATTCGGCGTCCCCTGAGACGATACGGCCCGGCAGGTTACGCCGGACCGCAGCGAGGACGGAGGCCCAGGCCGCCGTCAGCCGTGGATGTTGTGGCCGTCGACGGCCTCGGCCGCCTCGTGGAGGGCCTCGGTGAGGGTGGGATGAGCGTGGATCGTCCTGACCATCTCCTCGGTCGTCGCCTCGCATCGGAGGAAGGCTGCCGCCTGGCCGATGAGCTCCGTGGCGTGCGGCCCGACGATGTGGACGCCGAGGACCTCGTCGTACTTCCGGTCGGAGACGATCTTCACGAACCCCTCGTTCGTGTGCTCCATGGACGACTTAGCGAGGACCTGGAAGCCGAACCGGCCGACCTTCACGTCGAACCCGCGCTCCTTCGCCTTCGCTTCCGAGAGGCCGATCGAGGCGACCTCGGGGTCGCAGTAAGTGCAGCCAGGGACCTGGTCGCGGTTGATCGGCTCGGTGCGGTACCCCGCGATCGTCTCGGCGGCGACGACTCCCTCGGCGGAGGCGACGTGCGCGAGCCAGATCGTCGGCGTGCAGTCGCCGATGGCGTAGACGCCGGGGACGTTC
>JACRCS010000626.1 GCA_016218905.1 Deltaproteobacteria bacterium | reverse complement strand
GGGACGCGCCAGCCACCTGACTCTCTGGCCGATGACGCGCCGCGAGCAGCTGGGGCTGGGCCGCTGCGGGATATGGGAAGAGCTCCTGTCGGCCGAAGATTCGGCCTGGCCCGAAGTGCTCGCCGGCAGCGAGCCCGGCCCGGAAGATTGGAAGGCGCTCGCCCGGCGCGGCGGATTCCCGACGCCCGCACTCGAGATGAAGAACGCGGGGGACCGGTCACTCTGGTTCGACGGCTACACGCGAACTTACCTCGAGCGCGATCTCCAGGTCCTCTCCTCCATCTCCGCCCTGCCCGATTTCCGGCGGCTCATGAGGGCCGCCTGCCTTCGCGTGGGGCAGCTCCTCAACCAGACGGAGGTCGCGCGCGATATAGCGATTCCACAGCCGACCGTCCATCGCTGGCTGAACCTCCTGGAGACTTCGTACCTCCTCGTCCGCATCCCCGCCTACGCGGTGAACCGGACGAAACGCCTCATCAAATCCACAAAGCTCTACTGGGGCGACGTGGGCCTCGCCCTTCATCTGGCGGGGCTCTCCGAGCCCACGGGTGCGCACCTCGAACACCTCATCCTGGGCGACCTCCTCGTCTGGCGCGACTCCCGCACCGATCGCGCCGAGATCCTCTACTGGCGGACGACCACCGGCGAGGAGGTGGACTTCGTCATCGAGGCAGCCGGGAAGGTGCTCCCCGTGGAGATCAAGGCGACGAGCCGCCCACGCCTGAAGGACGTCGCGAACCTCCGCGCCTTCCGTGCTGAATATGGGAAGACGGCCCGAGCCGGACTCCTCCTCCACACGGGAAACACGACGGAGTGGCTGGCCGACGTCTTGGCCGTGCCGTGGTGGAAGGTGTGCTGAGCGGCGCCGCGCGACTCTTTCCCGTCGGCGCCATCGCCAGCGACGTCATCGGCTCTGTGCACGAGCACGCCGGGACGAGGACGACCGACTTCGCTCTCTTCACGCCGGCGAGTCGCTTCACCGGCGACTCCGTCCTGACTGTCGCCGTGGCGGAGGTCCTCGCGTGCGGAGGGAACTACACCGACTCCCTCCAGAGGTGGGCGCAGGCCTACCCGCGCGCGGGCTACGGCGGGGCGTTCCGGAGGTGGATGTGGAGCGAGGCTGCGTGAGCTGCTTCGCCCGCGACCCGAACGGCTGGCCCCGCTCGGGGCAGTCGATCCCGTTCAGCCGCACCTTCACCTGGGTCGTTTCGTGGAGAAACGTGATCGTGTCGCCGTCGGAGACGCCGACGACTCTCGCGTCGAAGGGTTCGCGGTTCGGGCGTCGATGACAGCCGGAAGTTCCGATCGTTATCGCGAGGAGGACGAGAACGAGCGCCGCGACCAGCCCGGGACGATCCGCTCGCTTCCTCACGAGGGACACTCTAGCTAGATAGCGTCTTTCGCTATTTGGCTTTTGCCGGTTAAGTCTAAAAGGCGCTATCTGCTGAACCCCGCTGCGGGCGCCATGACGACCGGGTTGAACGGCGCAAGCGCCGCGCGGACCTCGTCGTTCGGGGAGCCGTAGAGGACGAGACGGACGGGGGCGAGGACGTCGAAGAAGCGGGCGGCGTAGCGGCTGCCGAAGGTGGCGGCGTGAACCATCGCCGCGGTGGAGTCGGCGTACCGCTCCCAGAGGTGACACTGCCGGCCGTCGGCGCTCAGGCTCCACTCATAGTCGAGTGTGCCCGGCTCGTTTGCTTCCGTGGCTGCCGCCATCTCGGCCATCAGCGCGCGAAAGTCGTCGTCGCGGCCCTCGCGGACCCGCAGCTCCAGCATCCAGCAGACGTGGGTGTTCATGATCCCGGAGGCTACCCTCGCCGGCGCCTTCGCGGCAAAGGGACTTCCCGCCTCAGTCCCAGCTCGTCACGGCGATCCACGCCTGGTCCCTGTCGACCGTCAGCAGCGTCCCGGCGGGATACGACGTTCCGCCCGCCGACGCGGGGACCTTCAACGTCACCCGCGTTCCGTAGTACTGGAGCAGCGGCTGGTGGCTGCGGTGCTCGACGATGCCGAGCGTCTGCCACCGGCCGTTGGGAAGAACACTCGTCACGTCGACGGCGGTCGTGCACGGCTTGACGCCCGCCGGGTAGGTGGCCACCACCTGGGAATAGGTAACCCCTTTCGCGGGCGCCCCCTTCGCGAACGCCGGCTCGACGTCGGCGGGGTCGCCGCCGAGCAGCTGGACGAGCTCGAAGTAGCCCTTCTTCTTCGCGAGCGAGACGGCCGTCGTTCCGTCCGAGCTCGGCAGAGCGCCGTCGGCCCCCTTCGCCAGGAGGAGCTTGGCGTTCTCGGGCTGCCCGTACTCGATCGCGAACATCAGCGCCGACCAGCCCTGCGCGGTCCGCGCCTTCGGGTTCGCCCCCTTCTCGATGAGGCGCCGTGCGTTCTCGGGCTGGCCGTTGCGCAGCGCGGTCAGGAGCGGCTCCCACCCCTCCGCCACGGTGTAGTTGAGCGCGGCGCCCCTCTGGATCAGGGTCTCCGCGGCCTCGGGATTCCCGTAGCGCAGGGCGAACATCAGGGCCGTCCAGCCGTCCTTGTCCTTGTCGTCGATCCGTTTGCTCTTCTGGGCGAGGAGCCGCCCGCACTCGGTCTGCTCGTACCGGAGCGCGAAGGTCAGGGCCGTCCAGCCGTCCTGGTTCTTCGCGTCGATGTCGGCTCCCCTGTCGATCAGGAGCCGGGAGTTCTCGCCCTGGGCGTTGCGCAGGGCGAGCATCAACGGCGTGAAGCCGTCGGATGTCGGGCGGTCCTTGTCGACCCCTGCCTCGATGAGCCGTCGCGCCACTTTCGGGGCGCCGTAGCGAAGCGCGAAGTGCAGGGCCGACCAGCCGTTCTTGTTCCTCTCCCCGGGCCGGGCGCCCTTGTCGAGAAGGAGAAGGGCGACGTCGGAAAGCTCGTACCGGAGGGCGTACATCAGCGGCGTCCAGCTCTCGCCGTCCAGCGAATGGAGGTCGGCTCCCCGTTCCACGAGCAGGCGCGCGTTCCCGGCCTTCTGGTAGCGAAGGGCCCAGTTCAGGGCCGTCCAGCCGTCTCCGTCCTTCTCGGCGAGGTCCGCGCCCTTGTCGAGCAGGGTCTTCACGCTCTCCTCGGAGGCGTAGCCGGCAGCGAGCATCAGCGCCGACGTTCCCGTCTTCGTCCGGCTGCTCACGGGGGCGCCCTTCTGGAGCATCCGCGTCGCCAGCGCATCCGGCCCGTACCTCAGCGCCATCATGAGCGGCGTCCAACCGCTCGGGTTCGGCGTGGTGAGAGAGGCGTCGCGGTCGAGGAGCAGCTCGGCGATCGCCGTGTGGCCGAAGCGCGTGGCGGAGTGGAGCGGCGACCAGCCGTCGCCATCCAGCGTATTCGGGTCGGCGCCCGCTGCCAGGAGCTCGCGCGCCGTGGCGACGTCGCCATGCTCGGAGGCGGCCGCCAGCGTTTTCGGTGTCTTCATCTTCGCCGAGGCGATGGGGTACGTCGGAGCGAAGAGCGAGACGTTGTCGTTCGTCAAGAGAGAGGCCGGCACCCAGGCGTTGATCAGCTTCCCCAGCTCGGGGTGCCGCCCGAAGGCCGCCGTGCTGACCGTCGAGTCGAGGCGGTATTCGTACTCGTAAACGGACTTGTCCTCGTCGCCGAGAGCGACGTCGACGAAGCCGATGTAGACGACGTTCCCGGCGGTCACCGGGAAGAGCTGCCCCGTCTGGTAGAGCCGCCCGGCCCGGGCGATTTGCCGCACCTCCCAGGTGCCGGGCACCGCCTGGAGGACGAAACCCTCTCCGTCCATCACGTCGATCCCGACGACGGCCCCCTTCACGTCCGTCCGCGCGAACGTGACGCGCAGCGGCTCCTTCGGCTCGACCGGCCTCCTCCCCTTGCGGAACGCGACCTTTCCGAGGATGGCGGCGCGGTACTGCTCGTGCGAGAACTTCTTCTCGGTGAACTTTGCGATTGCGGGAGGCGCCTGGGCGGCCTCCTCGCCTCGCGCGACGCCGCCCGGGAGGAGCAGCGCGAAAAGGACCGGACACACGCTCATCGGTACCCGCATGACTCTCCTCATGCCGCGTCCCCGCGGCGCCGAATGGTGAATCGGCTGATTGTCGCACCGCAGCAGAGGGTTGGCGTGATCGGCGTCCTGCGGCGACCGGGGCAGGCTCCGTTACGAAACGACCTGCCTAACGCCCGCCGCCGTCGCATCGCGGCCGTTCGATTCTTTCGACCCCGTCGACCCCGAGCGGCTCGAGCGGCCGCCCGCAGTCGCCGCACTCCGCGGCCCCCTGCCGGAACTCCGTCGCGCAGAGGGGGCAGAAGAGAGACGCGGCCGAGTCCTTTCGCGCCGGGGGAGGCAGCTCGCTCGCGCCGAGCACCTCCTTCACGAGGCGCCGCGCGCGTCGCTCCCTCTCGGCGAGCGCCCCGCGAACGGCCCGGCTCGCGCACTCTTCGGGCAGTGAGGCCATACGCGCGATCTCGCGGCGCGCGCAGGCGGCGAAGCTCTCCTTGTCGAGAAGCGCCGCCGCCGCCGTGAGCACGTCGAACCTCACGAGGAGGTGCCGCGCCGAGACGGACCACGCCCTCGCGGCCGAGACCGGGAGGAAGACGAAGTGGAGGAGCGCGACGGCCCGCGAGCCCCGGTCGAGACCGCACTCCTTCATCAGCCGCCCCACGCCCCACATCGCGTACGCCCACGTCCCGGCCCCGAGCAGCAGCCACGACGCCGGGGGAGCCCACCGCCCGAGCGGCGTGAGGAGAGAGAGCGGGAGCCCGACGAAAAGGACGGCCACGAGAGCCCAGCCCCCCACCCGCCCCGAAGCGCTCGCCGCACGGTAGCGCCCGAGC
>JACRCS010000047.1 GCA_016218905.1 Deltaproteobacteria bacterium | reverse complement strand
GAACTGGTCAACGGTGAACTTGGGCGCGGCTTCGACCCAGGCCGCCACAGCATCCGACGCTTCCTATACGCGGCCGAGCGATCCGAGCATGCCGACGACCGAAGGGTAGGCTTCCGTCCCGCCGCCCTTCGCGACCGCGAGCCGGGCAGTCTGGATGCCCTCCTCCTTCTTTCCGAGCGCGTCGAGGAGCTTCGCCTTGAGGAGGATCAAGCTCCAGCGGTCCGGAGCCCGTTGGATGCCCTCCTCCACGAGCTCGAGAGCCGGTGCGAGCTGGCGTTTGGAGGCGAGGGCGCGAGCGGCGATCGACCGAAGTTCAGCCGAGTCAGGATCGGTCCTCACGGCTTCCCGGTAAGCGGACAGCGAGGCTGCAGGATCCCCGGCGAGTTGTGCCAGATGGCCTCTGAGGAGGGGACCCACGGCGCTCACGGCCGAGGCGTTCGCCGGCAAGAGGGCGGCCGCGGCGGCGAGACGAGGAATGGAGGCAGTCGCAAAGAGGCCTTTCATGTGGTCTTCTCCGGCTTCGAAAGGGCGGCGCGCGCGGCCTCTCGAAGCTCCTGAAGCCGAAGGAGCGCTTCGATGGGGGTCATGTTTTCGATGGGTTCTCGTGAGAGGGCGTCTACCAGCCGGTCTCGCCGGCGTCCTTCGGCAGCTTGAAAGAGGTCCAGCTGCCGGTGAGGGATCTCCGGTTTGACGCGCGCGGAGAGGGCGAGCTTCGGGAGGCCGACTTCGTCGAGCTCTCCGGCCTCCAGGTTCGATAGGATCTCCTTCGCCCGGGCCACGACGGATCCGGGCAGCCCCGCCAGTCGCGCCACCTGGATGCCGAAGGAACGGCTCACGCCGCCCTCGACGAGCCGGCGGAGAAAGATGATCCCTCCGTTCCACTCCTTTACGGAGACGTTGAAGTTCTCTACCCCCCGCAGAGTCCGGGCGAGATCGGTCAGCTCGTGATAATGCGTGGCGAAGAGCGTCTTGGTCCCGAGACGGTGCATGTGTTCGGCGACGGCCCACGCGATCGACAGGCCGTCGAACGTGGAGGTGCCGCGGCCGATTTCGTCGAGGACGACCAGGCTGCGGCCGGAAGCATTGTTGAGGATGTTGGCCGTTTCGGTCATCTCTACCATGAACGTCGAACGACCTCGGGCCAGGTCGTCGGAGGCGCCCACGCGAGTGAAGATCCGGTCGACCACGCCGATGGTCGCGCTCTCCGCCGGCACGAAGGAGCCCATCTGGGCGAGGAGCACGATCAGGGCCGTCTGTCGCAGGATCGTCGACTTGCCCGCCATGTTCGGTCCCGTGATGATGATGAGCCTTCCGCCGTCCTCCCGAAAGGAGACGTCGTTGGAGACGAAGCGCTCCCCGTGAAGAGATGCCTCCACCACGGGGTGGCGTCCCTCCCGGATCTCGAGCGCATAGCCCTCGTGGACCTTTGGGCGCGCGTACCCCCGCTCCACCGCGAGCTCGGCGAGGGCGGTCAGGACATCTAGAACCGCGACGGCGTCGGCGACCGCCTGCAGCCGGTCCAAGTGGCGGGCGACCTCGGAGCGCACCTCCAGGAAGCGCTGGTACTCCCGCGCCCGCGAGCGTTCTTCCGCCCCGAGGACCTTCGCCTCCATCTCCTTCAGCTCGGGCGTCACGAAGCGCTCCGCGTTCGCCAGGGTCTGGCGGCGCTCGAAGTGGGGAGGGACGGCGTGGGCGTTGGACCGCGTGGTCTCGATGTAGTATCCGAAGACCCGGTTGAAACCCACCTTGAGTGAGCTGATGCCCGTTCGCTCCCTCTCCTGCGCCTGAAGTCTTGCGATCCAGCCTCTGCCGTCCCTCTGAATGGCCCGGAGTTCGTCCACCTCGGCGTCGAATCCGTCCTTGAGGAGGCCACCCTCGGTCAGTACGGCGGGCGGCTCGTCGGCGATCGCGCGATGGAGGAGATCCTCGACTTCCGGGATGGGTGCGAGCTCCGCTCCGAGGCGCGACAGAAGCGCCGCTTCCAGCCGGGCCGCGAGGGCGCAGAGGCCGGGAAGGGCGGAGAGGGAGGTCCGGAGGGCGAGGAGATCGCGCGCGTTTGCCGAGGACATGGCGACCTTCCCGGCAAGTCTCTCGATATCGTGGACTTTGCTCAGGCTCTCCCGGAGGAGCCGGCGCGCATCGGCCTTTCGGATGAGATCGCCCACCGCGTCGAGGCGCTCCTCCATGGCGTCGACGTCGATCAGAGGAAAGGCGAGCCACTGCCGGAGCCGGCGGCCACCCATGGCCGTGCGGGTCCGATCGAGGAGGTGGATCAGCGTGCCCGCCTTTCGCTCCCCGCCGATCGTGCGAAAGAGCTCGAGGTTGCGTTTCGTGGCCTCGTCCAGGACCAGATAGCGGCCTGGATCGTGGTGCTGCAGCCGGCGCAGATTCGCCAAGCCGTTGCGATGGTTCGCGCCGACGTAGGTGAGGAGGGCGCCGGCGGCCGCCACGGCCTGCGTCAAGTCCTCGACGCCGAACCCGGCGAGGCTCGCCACCCCGAAGTGATTCTCGAGGGCCTCCCGTGCGCTGTCGGCGGGCACCTCCACGTTCGTAATGCTCACTCCCGGAACGAGGCTCTTCAGCTCCAGGGAGGCCACGTCGGCCGGTGCGAGGATCTCTCTCGGCTCGATACGGGCGATCTCGTCGGAGAGGGAGCGGAGGTCCGGGATCTCTCCGGCCCGGAACTCGCCCGTGGTCACGTCGGCGTACGCGAAGCCGAGCGATCTGCGTCCGGGGGCCAAGGCGAGCAGATAGTGGGGCGCCTTGGCGTCTATCAGACCCGCGTCGGCGACGAGGCCGGGGGTGACTACCTGGACGACTTCGCGCCGAACGAGCCCCTTGGCCTGGCGGGGGTCCTCCACCTGGTCGCAGAGCGCCACCTTGTGCCCGTTCTCCACCAGCCGCGCGACGTAGCCGTGGACCGAGTGCCACGGCACCCCGCACATGGGGACGCCGCCTTCGCCCTTGTCCCGGCTCGTGAGTGTAATCTCCAGGAGCCGGGAGGCGACCTCGGCGTCCTCGAAGAACATCTCGTAGAAATCCCCCAGCCGGAACATGAGGATGGCGTCGGGATGCGCCTGCTTGAGCTCCAAGTATTGGCGCATCATGGGAGTGGCGCGGGGCGCGCCCGGGGGAGAGATGTTCTCTTGCCCGGTTTCAGAGGTACCGTGAGGCATGTCTTGTGGCCCCCTGGGCCCGATCTCTAGAGGGTGGGATTCTGCTCGAGCGGGACCGGCGGCGCCGGAGCTCCCGGAGAGGTGGACAGGGAACGCGATCCGGTGGAGGCCGTTCCGCGGCACTCCTCGAGCTCCTTCTCCAGCTCCCGGATCCGGCGGTCCCTGCGGCGGATATCGACGGTGCGGGCGACCCTTTCGTAGATGCCCTGAAACCCTGCGAAGAGCATCCCGACGAGGAAAGCTCCGATCAGAAGCGCGGCGAGCGGGAACGCGGGGGTCTCGAACGCGAGCCCCGAGACGTGGAAGTCGAGCCGGAAACTGGCACTCTGGCTCAGCGATTCGGCGTTTTGCCAAGCCACCATGATCCCGAGCGCGAGCAGGAGCACGAACCCGAACCTCTTTAGCAAAGGAAGCATCGATTCCCCTCGGAGCTGGTTGACGCTGGGGAGCGAGAAAGCCTAGGGTCGCGTTTGGGTAGTCCTTGCCTGTAACTCAGCCCCAGAATGGCGGAACGGCGCTGATTCGCCGCCGTTCGTCCTATGAATCGTGACGCGTGAAGTAACCGCACGGGACACTAGGGCTCAAGGGCAACAAACGACGGGCGTAGCGCCTCGTAGGTCGCCCGGAGGTCCTGGGAGATGATGTCGGTCGAGCCCAGTACCGGCATGAAGTTCGTGTCTCCGGTCCATCGCGGCACGACGTGCAGGTGAAGGTGATCGGCGATGCCCGCGCCGGCGGCGACTCCGATGTTGAGGCCCACATTATAGCCGTGTGGCCGAAACACCGCACCCAAAGCGCGCTTGGCACGGACCAGGAGGGACCATACTTCCCTGGCCTCGTCCGGTGAGAGCTCCTCGGGATCAGAGACGTGGCGATTGGGAATCACCATGAGGTGACCCGTGTTGTACGGGAAGCGGTTCAGAATGGCGAAGGTCGCGTCCCCGCGGAAGAGGATGAGATTCTCGGGATCCTGCGCCTCGTCGCGGACCTTGCAGAAGACGCAACCCTCCTCCCTCGTGCGCTGAACGTAGCGAAGGCGCCAGGGTGCCCAGAGAATCTTGCGCCGAGTCATGCGGTCGCTCAGAAGAGGCGGCGCGAGTCGACGAGCATCGTCACCGGGCCATCGTTTATGAGGTCTACCTCCATATTGGCTCGAAACCTGCCGGTCGAGACGCGGTTCCCCTTCGCTTCCAGAAGGGCGACCATCCGCGCGAAGAGCGCTTCCGCCTCCTCGGGCCTGGCCGCCTTGGTGAAGGAAGGGCGACGCCCCCTGCGGCAGTCGCCGAGGAGCGTGAATTGGCTGACGGCGAGCACCTCGCCGCCGACCTCGGCGAGGCCGAGGTTCATCTTTCCGGCGGAGTCCTCGAAGATCCTCAGCTCGGAGATCTTCTGGGCAACGTAAGCCGCGTCCGTTTCCCCATCCTCGTTTTCCACCCCGACGAGCACGAGAAACCCGCGCCCAATGGAAGCCACCGGCGCCCCCGCCACTCGGACCGAGGCGCGGTTCACCCGTTGAATGACGGCTCTCATCCCGCGCGCCTGGGAGAGATCCGGCGGCCTCGGCGCGATGCCATCGCAGTTCCTCTGGGTTCGGACTCGGGCAAGGGAAGAGTCGGATGGTAGCCGATGCCGGAAGACGGGTTCAACTCTTTCTTCCCCTCTCTTCTCTTCGAGGCTCTGCATCCATACCTTCCGTCCCAACGAAGCCGGCGACGCTGCGGACCTTATCGAAAAGCCCTCGTTTTTCAAACTCGAAAGAAAAGGTAGACTCCCGTTAGTCGTCCGGAAGCGCGAGGCCAGAAGATGCTCTCTCTCCGCCAGGAGATCCTCACCATCCTTCGGGAACGATCCCTAACGCTCAAGGAGCTCGGCCAAACGCTCGGGCTTCGAGAGAAGGATGTCGCCGATCACCTGGCTCACGCCGCACGTTCGCTCGCCGAGGGCGAGGAACTATGCGAGCACCCGGCCGAGTGCCTCGCCTGCGGCTTTCCGTTTCAGGGGCGCCGGCGCCTGTCGACGCCGGGCCGGTGCCCGCGCTGTCGAAGCGAGAGGATTCGGCCTGCCTCTTTCCGGGTCCATACGCGGACGGGTGGCTGAGGGGAGCGGCCGTCGCGCCGGGCTTCTCTTTCCGGCGGAACGACGAGCTCCTATACTGCACCCATGTTGGCGCGAACAAGGTGGAGGGTGGTGGAGGTGCCCTCGTCTCCGGAGGAAGCCGCGGAGCGGTGGCAGCAGGCTCGAGCTCGAGGAGCCACCGGCGCCGTCACTTCGTGGGGTTCCGGAATGGTGTCCAGACGGACCTTGCGCCTGTACTGGGAGCTCGGGGCAGGGGTGGAGGCGCCTGACGGCGAGGATCTTGCCGAGGAGAACTGGACCCCTTACTGGCGCGAAAGTCTCGGTATCGTGCGGGTGACATCGGCGATCGTGCTCGTGCCCGCCTGGGAGGAAGTCCCGCGCGGCGTGGCGTGCGCGATCCGCATCGATCCCGGGATGGCGTTCGGAGCGGGAGACCACCCGACAACGAGGCTCTGCCTGCGACTGCTGGAGGAGTTGGCGCAAAACGAGCAGCTCGCAGATCGTGTCCTCGACGTCGGGACGGGCACGGGGGTGCTGGCGCTGGCCGCCGCACGGCTGGGCGCGAGGGAGGCCTGCGGGCTCGACATCGATCCGTTCGGGTTCGCTGCGTGCCGGAGGAATGCTCGCCTCAATGGTCTCGAGACGGCCGTGCGGCCTCTCCTCCTGTCCCTCGACCTTCTGGGAGAGCGCTATCCCCTGGTGCTGGCGAACGTCGTGGCGAGCCAGCTCACGGCGACCGCTCCTCACCTTCGTGAAGCGCTCGCCCCCGGGGGGCGACTGATCCTTTCCGGCTTCGGGGGCGACGTCGAGGAGAAGATCGTAAAGGCCATGGGTCCCACCCTGCAGGTGGCGGAACGGCGGGAGGAGGAGGGCTGGCTCGCCCTCCTGCTCCAGCTCGAAGGCAGCGCAGTCCAGACGCAGAAGGAGAAGACATGATTCGGAAGACTTTGTCCCACCTCGCCGCCGGCACTCAGCTGAGCGAAGGGGAGATGATCGAGGCGATGACGGCGATCCTCGGCGGGGAAGCGACTCCCGCGCAGATCGGCGCCTTCCTGATGGGGCTTCGAACGAAGGGCGTCACGGTGCCGGAGCTGACGGGGGCGGCACGGGTCCTTCGGGCTATGTCGACCCCGATCCGCGCCTCGGGGCTCGTCTCGCTCGATCGGGACGAGATCAACGTGGATGAAGAGACGATCGTCGATACCTGCGGGACCGGCGGCTCGGGAACGAGCACCTTCAACGTCTCGACAACGACCGCCTTCGTGGTGGCGGCGTGCGGGGTCAAAGTCGCCAAACACGGGACGAGAGCGGTCTCTTCGCTCTGCGGCAGTGCGGACGTCCTCGAAGCCTTGGGAGTCGAGTTGGAGCTCACGGCCACGGCCGTCGAGGACTGTCTCGAGAACGTCGGGATCGGCTTTCTGTACGCGCCGCTGCTCCACTCCGCCATGCGCTTCGTGGCGGGGCCGCGCAAGGAGATCGGTCTGCGGACGATCTTCAACCTCCTCGGGCCGCTCACGAATCCGGCGGGCGCGCGCCGGCAGGTGCTCGGAGTCTATGAACGGGGCCTGACGCGCATCCTGGCCGAGACGCTCCGCAACCTCGGCGCCGATAGGGCCCTGGTCGTCCACGGGGAAGACGGCATGGACGAGATCACGGTGTGCGGGAGGACGTTCGTTGCAGAGCTTCGGGGAGGAGACCTGTCGGAATATGAGCTCGACCCCCGGGACTTTGGCATCGAATTGGCCCGACCTTCCGAGATCGCCGGCGGAGATGCCCGCGAAAACGCGCAGATCGTCCGGCGGGTTCTCGCCGGCGAGAAGGGGCCGAGGAGAGACGTGGTGCTCCTCAATGCGGGCGCGGCCCTCTACGTAGCCGGCGTCAGCAGCGACATCCGGGAGGGGGTGGCGAGGGCGGCAGGGGCCATCGACAGCGGCGCGGCTCTG
>JACRCS010000631.1 GCA_016218905.1 Deltaproteobacteria bacterium | reverse complement strand
TTCCCGTACCCGTACGCCGGAGAGTCGAGGACGTCCAGGAACTCCTCCGACACGTCCACCACGCGGGCGCGGATGCCGTAGAGGGCACGGCAACGCGCCTCGAACTCGGCTTCCCTGCCCTTCTTCTCGTAACCGAAGAAAGGGCTGATGAAGTGGAGGGCCAGTACGGGCACGCCCTGGTCCTGGACGACCCGGGTGGCGAGGATCGAGTCCAGGCCGCCGGAGAGGAGGCTCACGGCGCTCGGACGGCCGGCTTCTCCGCTCACGGACGCAGGCGCTCGAGGTCCCGCGGAAGAGAGATGGTGGCCACGTCGCTCGGCGCTCCCGCCGGCTTCAGCGCCTCGCCGTTCCAGAAGACCTTCGCGCCCCTGGCCTTCCCGAGCCTCACCTTGACGCTCTCGGCCACTTCGAAGGACCTGCGCTCCCCCGCCCGGAGGATGAACGCCACGGCGGCTCTGCCCTCCGGCGTGACCCGGACCCAGACGTCTTCCACCGCAGCGAGCTCGAGCTTCCCGGTCTCGGCAGCCCGCGGCGGAACCGGCGAGGCGGCAGGCGCCGCGGGGGGGCTCGGGGAAGGAGTCGGGGCAACCGCGGGGGACGGCGACGGCGTCGCAGCCGGAGTGGGGCTCGGAGTCGCCGCCGGAACCGGAGTGGCCGGCGCGGGGGCGGGGGCCTCGGGCGAACCGGGAGCCGGCGCCGTCCCTGTCGGCGCCTCGGCCGAGGGTCCGGCCGCAACTCCGGGCAAATAGGCCTGCCACGCGTACCAGCCCGCAAAGCCGAGCGCGACGAGGACCACGGCGCCGGCCAGCACCGCGACCGAGGCGGCCGTTCGCCTCGCCGGCCTCTCCACCTTCAGTTCAGCGTCGGGGAGCATCCGTCCCGGCTCGAAGTCGTCGGCTCCCCGCGCCGAGCGGTACCGCTCCAGGAGCTCGGCGGCCGGGAGGCCGAGCTCCCGCGCGATGACCCGGACGAAGCCTCTGCCGATGATCCCGGCCGGAACCGTCTTCCAGTCTTCCGCCTCCAACGCCTCCAGGTAGCGCAGTTGGATCCTGGTCGTCTCGGCGAGGTCCTGAAGCTCTTTTCCGGCAGCCTCTCTGGCCCTTCTCAAGGCCTGTCCGAATTCGCCCATTCTGTTCCTATTGCAAGAGGTCCAGGTAGGTCTTCGCCGCTCTGCCCGCCTCGCTCCCCGGCGCGAGCTGGAGCGCCTTCTCGAAGGCGTCCCTCGCGGGCTTCCGCTCCCCGAGCTTCCAGAGGCTGATGCCCTTCCTCACGTACAGGTCCGGGTCGTCGCCCCCCAGGCGGAGCGCCGCGTCGAACTGCTCGAGGGCCTTCGCGTGCTCGCCCCGGTCGGCGAGCAGCGTGGCAAGCATCCGGCGTGGCAGGAAGTATGACGGAGCCGTCTCGACGGCCTGCCGGAGGCGCCGCTCGCCCTCGTCCGCTCGACCGGTCTTGTAGAGCGCCCACCCCAGGTTCGAGAGCGCCTTCTCCTGCGTCCCGTAATGCAGGTTCTTCAGTGCCTCCTCGGCGGGCTGGATGGCCTGTTCCGGGCGTCCCTGGTCGATGAACATGGCCGAAAGATTGTTCCAGGCCTCCGAGTAGTCGCGCTTCAGAGCGACGGCCTTGCGGAACTTCTCCTCGGCCAGACCGTACTCCTTCCGGATCCAGTAGGCGAATCCGAGAGCATTTAAAATCTCGGGGTCCTGAGGGCTGAGCGTCTCCGCCTTCGACAGCTCCTGAAGAGCGGGGGAAGGCCTCCCCTCCGCCAGGTACGCGATGCCCAGCTTATAGGCGGTCTGCGCGTCCCGTCGCGCCGCCTCCTGGTTCGCAGCGCACGCGACGAGCAGGCAGGCGGCCAGGAGCCCCCCGAAAAGTTGACAGAGGCGACATCCGGTGGCAAACCTTCCATTCCGTCTGTCTTGGCCGCCATTGAGCGGGGAGGAAGGGAGCAGTTGGGCGTGATGGCGCGTGTTCTGGTGGTGGACGACGACGACAGCATCCGGTTCCTCCTGAAAGAGGAGCTCCTCGCCGACGGTCACGAAGTCCACACTGCCGCCGACGGGCCGTCGGCCCTCCGGGCGGTGGAGGACGGCCGTCCGGACGTGGTCGTCCTCGACATCAAGATGCCGGGGATGAGCGGCCTCGAAGTGCTCGAGCGGCTCAAGCGCGACGATCCCCGGCTGCCGGTCTTCCTGCTCACCGCGTACGCCGACCACCGGGCGGACGCGTCCCGGTACGGAGCCGACGGCTACTTCGTCAAGTCTCCGAACCTCGGCCCTCTCAAGGCTGCGGTCCGGCAGGCCGCCACCTGAACCAGCTGCCCCCACCTCAGACCTCGGCCTCGAAGGCCGTAAGCCTCCGGAACGCGCCGAAGCGCTCGGCCACCTCGTCGTAGGTCAGCGTCTGGAGCCGCCGGAAGCTGAAGTCCTCCACGTTGAAGCTCGCCAGGGCAGAACCGAAGACGATCGCCCTGCGGATGTTCTCCGGGTCGAAGTTCCCCGTGCTCGCCAGATAGCCCATGAGCCCTCCCGCGAAGGAGTCCCCCGCGCCGGTGGGGTCCCGCACGACCTCCAGCGGGTAGGCCGGCGCCGAGAAGACGTGCCCGTCCGCGAAGTACATCGCCCCGTACTCGCCCCTCTTGATGACGACGCCCTTGGGCCCCATGGCGCGAATCGACTGGGACGCCCGGACGAGGTTCGGCTCGTCCGCGAGCATCCGCGCCTCCGCCTCGTTGAGCTCGAGTTTGTCGACGCGCTCGTGGGTCCGGAGGAGCGCTTTCCTTTTCCCCTGGATCCTGAAGTTCATCGTATCGCTCGCGACCTGGGCGGGCTCGGAGACCTGGTCGAGCACCCGATACTGGAGCTCCGGGTCGATATTCGCCAGGAAGACGAAGGGGGAGCCGCGGTGCGCGTCCGGCAGGACGGGGCTGAACGTCTCGAAGACGTTGAGCTGCGTGTCGAGGGTGTGCGCCTCGTTCAAGTCGTACCCGTAGTGGCCCTTCCAGCGGAAGGTCGCGCCCTCGGCCCGGACGAGGCCCGAGAGGTCCACCTCCCTCGCCTCCAGGAAGCCCAGAGCGTCCACGGGGAAGTCCGCGCCCACGACGGCCACGAGCCGCACCGGCGCGAAGAGGCTCGCCGCGGCCGTGAAGTAGAGGGCGGAGCCCCCCAGCGCTTCCTCCTCCCTCCCGAACGGAGTCTCTACGGAGTCGATGGCGACGGAACCGACGACGAGGAGATCGGTGCTCATCCGGCCCTCCCGATGTACTTGCCGTAGAGGAGCTCCACCGAGCGCTTCGTCTCGGCTGGAATGAGCTCCTGCGCGGTCATGATGGCGTAACGGGCCGCCTCGCCGCAGGAGCACTTGCGCCCCTCCGGAAGCCGATCGGCCGCCTCGCGGATGAGGCGACGGGCGGCTTCGGCGTTCTTCTTCAGCACCTCCAGGATCGTCTCGACGCTCACGTCTTCCTCGGTCTCGTGCCAGCAGTCGTAGTCCGTCACCAGCGCGACCGTTACGTAGCAGAGCTCGGCCTCACGGGCGAGCCTCGCTTCCGTCGCGTTGGTCATCCCGATAACGCGCGCTCCGAGCCCACGGTAGACGAGGGACTCCGCCCGACTCGAGAACTGCGGGCCCTGGATGCAGAGGAAGCTCCCGCCGCGGTGGAACTCCACCCCCACGGCCTCCCGGGTCTCCCAAACGGCCTGCTGCAGGTCCGGGCAGACGGGGTCGGCCATGCTCACGTGGCCCACGATCCCGTTGCCGAAGAACGTATTCTGGCGTCCCCAGGTACGATCGATGAACTGGCCGGGCAGGCAGATGTGCCCGGGACGCACCTCTTCGGCGAGGCTCCCCACCGCAGAGAGCGAGATCACCCGCTCCACCCCCAGGGACTTGAGCGCGTAGACGTTGGCGCGATAGGGCACCTCGGACGGCAGCAAGCGGTGCCCGCGGCCGTGGCGGGGCAGGAAGACGAGCCGCCGGCCGTGGTACCGCCCCACGACCAACCGGTCGGAAGGAGGCCCGAACGGGGTCGAGACCTCCACTTCCTCCACGTCCTCGAGGACATCCATCTCGTCGAGGCCGCTGCCTCCGATGATCCCGATGCTTGTCTCCATAAAGCCTCATGTTGTTACTGGTCCAGGGTAGTTGCTTCGGCGCTATGGGACTTATGCGAGCCTATGGGACTTATGGGAAACCCATTGAATTCATGGAATCCCATCAATCCCATAAGTCTCATAAGTCCTATGGGTCCCATCACTCCGGTCTCCCTTCGTCCACCAACTGCCCGCACGCTGCCAGAATGTCCTGTCCGCG
>JACRCS010000630.1 GCA_016218905.1 Deltaproteobacteria bacterium | reverse complement strand
GAAGACGAGGATGAACGGCAGGAGGAGGCCGTTGAGGACCTGGGAGAGGAAGAGGACGGGGAAGAGGGGGACGCCGGGGATCATGATCGTCCCGGCGCCGATGGCGATCATGAGCGTGTAGAGGCCGAGGAACTCGGGCGCCTCCCGCCACGTCTTGTTCACGCCCGCCTCGAAGCCGAGCCCCTCGCAGATCGAGTAGGCCGTCGCGAGCGGCAGGATGGAGGCCGCGAAGAGCGAGGCATTGGCGAGGCCGAGGGCGAAGAGGGTCTTCGCCCACGATCCGGCCAGGGGCTCCAGGGCGAGCGCCGCCTCCTCCGCGCCGTGGATCTGGATCCCGCGGGGGTGGAGCGTCGCGCCGCACGCCACGACGATGAAGAACGCCACGACGGCCGCCAGGGCGCAGCCGACGATGACGTCCCAGCGCGAGATCCCGTACTCGTCCGGGCCGATCCGCTTCTCGACGATCGAGGATTGCAGGTAGAACTGCATCCAGGGCGCGATCGTCGTCCCGACGATGCCGATGATCATGAGGAGCCAGGCCGTGTCTCCCTGGACGCGCGGCTCGAACGTCTGGCGGACGACCTCGCTCCAGCTGGGGCGGGCCAGGAGCGCCGAGACGATGTAGGTGAAGTAGACGGTGCAGGCGACGAGGAAGATCTTCTCGACGACGCGGTACGTCCCCTACACGATCATCCACCAGACGACGAACGCGCCGATGGGGACGGAGACGATCCGCGGGACGCCGAAGACCTCCATCGCGGCGGCCCACCCTGCGAACTCGGCCACCGTGTTCCCGATGTCCGTGATGAGAAGCGCCATGAGGAGGTAGAAGGTGATCCTCAGACCGAAGTTCTCCCGGATGAGGTCGGCCAGGCCTTTGCCGGTGATCGCCCCGAGGCGTGCGGACATCTCCTGGACGACGATGAGCGCGAGGGTGACCGGGAGGAGCACCCAGAGGAGCGAGTAGCCGAAGTGCGCCCCCGCCATCGAGTAGGTGGCGATGCCTCCGGCGTCGTTGTCGACGTTCGCGGTAATGATGCCGGGGCCGACGATCGCGAGGAAGGCGGCGGCTCTCGCCGCGAAGGGCCGGAACGCCTTCTGCGGGGCCGACCCGCGCGAGGCCGGTTCCGTCACCGCAACCTCCTTCGGGTCCGCTCCCGCGGGGAGAGGCAAGCGACGACGTCCTCGATGGCGATCGTCCCGAGGAGCCCGCCGTCGAGTCCCGTCACGGGGAGCTCGAGCAGGTCGTATTTCGCCATCAGCTCGATGGCGTCCTTCGCGGGCGCCTCCGCGGGGACGCTCCTTGCCGGGACCCGCATCACCTGGTCGAGCGGCGCGTCGTCTGCTGCCGCGAGGAGGTCGCGCAGCGAGAGCGACCCGAGGAGCTCCTCGTGCGGCCCGACGACGAAGACGTCCGTGATGAGCTCGGCGTCCCGGGCCAGGACGCGCAGGTGTCCGAAGGCTTCGGCCACCGTCGTGCCGGGAGGGAAGGTGATGTAGTCGGTTCCCATCATTCCGCCCGCCGTGTCCTCGTCGTGGACGAGGAGCTCCGTGACGTCCTCGGCGGCGTCTTTCTCCATCCCCTTGACGAGGTCCCGGACCTCCTCGCCTTCCAGCTCGCCGAGGATGTCGGCGGCCTCGTCGGCCGGCATCTGCTCGAGGATGTCGGACGCTTGCTCCCGCGGGAGCTCCTCGATGAGGTCCACCTGGAGCTCCGGCTCCAGCTCGTGCAGCGTCTGGGCTGCGGTCTCGACGTCGAGCTTGCGGAAGACCTCGGCCCCTTCCTTCATCGACACCTGGGCGATGAGCTCGGCGATGTCGGCCGGGTGGAGGCGCCGGAGCTTCTCCTGAGGGAGGGTCGTCTGAAGGCGGTCGAGCTTCGGGTGGATCGGCTGCATCGAGTCCCAGGGGATGAGGCGCGACGGCATCGAGGCGTCGGACCACCGCCCCCCGCGAGGCGTCATGCCGACGCCGAAGACGCGCCTCATCATCCCGCGGACGCCGACGTCGGCGGCCGTAAGGACGAGGTCTCCTTCCACGAAGTCGAGCTTGAGGTCGTTGACCCGCACGACCTTCACGCCGCTGATGTCGACGATCTGCTTGTCGAGGAGGTGGAGCGCGAGGAGGATCTCGTCCTCCTCCGGGGCCCGGTGGATCACGTCCGCGCGCGAGAGCCGGGTACGGACCGAGCCGTGGACGAAGATGGCGACGTCGTCCCACGGAAGGACGAAGCTCTCGAATCCTTCGCGCAGGAGAAGGCCCGTGACGCGCGGGAAGGGGGACTTCGACCCGGTCTCCACGACGAGGTCCCTGATCCTGCCGACGCGCTCGCGCGCGACGTCGAGGACGGGGAGGCTCAGGAACTCCGACACGAAGTACCCGGGGGCGAGCGGAGTCGCCACGGGAGGCTTCGATCGGGCCATCGGGGCATGATGGCGAGCGGTCGTGCCGTCGTCAATCTCACTCCCGGCGGGCCCGGTCCCGCTTGCTAGACTGGCTCAACCAACTTCGGCTCGGTAAAGCCCATAGGTCGGCAGGGGGTTGCGAATGGCCGGAAAACTCTCCTGGGCGAGGCGGTGTCTCCTGGTTTCCCGCGGGGCCTGAGGTCGCGCCGTCATGGCTCTCGAGATCGCCTTCTCCTTCCCCCTGTCGGGCGGCCTCCACGCCCGCCCCGCGAGCCGCCTGCGGGACGAGGTCGCGCGTTTCCACTCGGTGGTGACTTTCCTGAACCGCGCGAGCGGCGCCCAGGCGAGCGCACGAAGCGTCCTCGGGCTCGTGGCGACGCTCACCGCGTTCGGCGAGCCGTGCGTGCTCCACGTGCAGGGAGAGGACGAGAGTGACGCGGCCGACGCGCTGCGGCGCTTCGTGGAAAAGGAGTTCCCCGGGCTCGACGACGCGCCGACGACGATGGGATCGACAGGCGGCCCGCTCCCCCG
>JACRCS010000627.1 GCA_016218905.1 Deltaproteobacteria bacterium | reverse complement strand
TCCTTCCAACCGGAGCCCGAGAGGTACCCTCGCACGATGCACTCGATGGGAAGGGGCCTCGCCTTCCGCACGAGCATGCTCCGGCCCCGCAGGGCGTCGGCGTACCGCCGCGCCGGCTCCGGGTAAGTCTGCGGTTCGAGGCTTACGAGGTGATGGGGGACGAGGTCGCTCGTCCGGCCGAACCAGTGGGCCGAGAGCCGGGTGAGGACCTCGCCCTTGCCCGGGATGGGCGTCGGCAGGACCACGTCGAAGGCCGAGAGGCGATCGGTGGTGACGATGAGCAGGGCATCGCCCAGATCGTAGACGTCTCTCACTTTGCCGCGGCTGGCAAGGGAGAGTCCGGGGAAGTCGGTCGTGAAGAGGGTGTCGGGCATGGGAGTCTCCTGCCGGCCGGCGCCGGTCGTCGGGTCTGGGTTATCGGTTGTCGGTTATCGGTTGTCGGTTATCGGCTTTCGGTTGTCGGCCCGGGGGGAAGGAGAACCTACAACGGAGACCGGAACCCGGAAACTGAAAACTGATAACCGAAAACCCGTCAGGGGGCGTTCAAGGGGAGCTTCAGCGTGAAGATGCTTCCGCCCTCGGGCCGGGGGCGGTGCTCCAGCGTCCCTCCGTGGGCCTGGGCGATGGCGGCCGCCAGGGGCAACCCGACCCCGAGGCCTCCGCCTCCGAACTCGTAGAAGGAGCTGCGGTGATGTCTCGTGTCGGCGATCTCGTAGAAGAGGTCGAAGATCTTCGCGGCTTCGCCGGACGAGATCCCGACGCCGGTATCCTCCACCTGCAGAGTGAGAAAATCGTCGTCGCGGGCGATGCGGACCCAGACGGCTCCGCCGTCCGGCGTGAACTTGACCGCGTTCTGGATGAGCGCGTTCAAGGCGCGCCGGAGCTTTCGCCGATCGACCACGACCTCGCTCTTGGGGTCCGCCTCCGCCCGGAGCTCGAGCGTGAGGGCCCGCAGACCCTGGTAGAGGTGGAGCGAATTGCGCGCGTCGTCCATCAGCCGCTCGATCGGCTCCCGGACCTTTCGCAGTTCGAGACGGCCGCCCTGCGTCAGGGCGAGGTCGCCCAAGTCTTCGACGATGTCCCGAAGGCGCCGCAGCGCCAGGTCCACCCTCTGGACGAGCTCTCGGGCGTTCTCGGGGAGGCTCTCCGTCCGGGAGGCGAGGATGGAGGCAAGGCCGCAGGCCACCGTCGTGGGGGTCCTGAGCTCGTGATTGGCGAGGGCGATGAACTTCTCCTTGCGTTCGTTGAGCTCGCGGAGCTTCTGGACGACGGCACGGAGCTCTCGGTTGTCGCGCGCCGCTCGGACCCGCTCCGCGCACCGCTTGGTGACCGCTTCGAGGTCCTGGAGGCGGACCGGCTTCAAGAGGAAGTCGGAGGCTCCCTGGCGCAGCGCCTCCACGGCGTCTTCTACCGAGGCGAAGCCAGTGATGAGCACCACTTCGGTCCCCGGCCACGACTCCCGCACCCTGCGGAGGAGCTCGAGGCCGGAGATGCCCGGCATCCGAAGGTCGGTCAGGAGGATCTCCGCCGGCCGCTCCTGCATCGCCCACAGGCCGTCTTCCCCGGTCGACGAGGTCCGCACGCGAAAGCCCTCGTCGACGAGGAACTCGCGCAGGAGCTCGCGGATGTTCTCCTCGTCGTCCACGAGGAGGACTTCGACCGGCCGGTCTTCCCCGCCGGAGAGGTTCACGTCATCGCGGAGATACACGGTACTTCTCGACGAGGAAGAGCGGTTGGTACGCCTCTTTCGCTTGCCTCAGGCCGGGATCGCCCAGGTCCTGCTCCCGGTTAACGTAGCGATACGCTCCTAACGCACGCGAACAGAAGTCGCGGTTGATGAGTTGGGCGAGGCCCTCCCGCCCCGCGTCGGACTTCTCGAAGTGGATGACGAAGGTCTCGGGGTTTAGCTCCTCTCCGAGCGTGAACGCGCGGACCCGTCCTGCGATGGTCACGACCGCCCCCCGAAGGCCCAGCGCTTCCCGCCAGCGCAGGCTCTCCTCGGCCGCCTCGGTCTCCAGATAGGTGGAGGGCCGCGTCGGCGAGCAGCGGATCTCGCACCAGGCCTCGGCAAGTTCGAGGCAACCGGAGACGTGTTCGCGGGAAAGAGGAGCGTAGGAGTAACCCTGTGCCTCTTCTCGGACGAACTTCAGCAGCCGGTTCTTCCGTTTGTGGTACTTCCTGCCGGAAAGCTCCGCCAGTTCTGAGCGGGAGTAGACGTAGTCCGCCTGGTCCCGATCCGCCCGCGCCGACCAGCGGGGATCGGAAAACGACGACTCGAGAAGGCGCGCGTGGACGGGGAAGAGGACGGGCTCGTGGCCCTCCGCCGCCAGCCCGTCGCAGACGCGCAGGGAGGCGTTCTCCGGGTCGCCCGGCCCGAGGGGAGGCAGGGCGTACGCCGTCCCGTCATAGCCCCGCCCGGTGACGATGAGAAACTCGCCGAGCCGGCTCACGCGGTAGGAGTGGGCCTTCCGGAAGAGGAAGAGGTTCGAGAAAGTGAACTCGGAGATCGAGCGATCGACCGCCCGAAACGCTCGCTGGAGCGCGTCACAATGCTCGATCCCGAGCTCGCACCGGTCCGGGTAGAGGGGAATGTCCATCCTGGCGCCTGGGTTTCGTTCCGAGGGGTAATCGCCATCCCCTCTAGGGTACCAAACGCGGGAGCAGCCTGCCAGGAGGCGCTCCGGCAGGAGGCGGTCACGCCCTCTGCCCACCCGCGAGGTAGGCCCGCGCGCGCCCCAGAGTCCGATTCAGGGGATGGGAGCGCGCGAGGAAGGGCAACACCGGCGGCCGGCGGACACCCATGGACCGAATCCGCGCGCGGAGGTGGCTGTGCCGGGGGTCCACGGAGAGGCCCTTCAGGAAGGCGGCGCGGGCCTTGGCCCGATCGCCGGCCGCGAGGAGGGCGATCCCCAGGGCGCAGTACGTATCCGGCAGCAGGCTTCCCGCCCGAACCGCCTCGACGCAATCCTCGATCCCTCCCGAGAAATCCCCTCGCACCAGCGCCCGGCACGCGCCCCGGAAGCCCCTGGTCCTGGGATCGGAGGCGGCCTGGCCTGTCTCCTGGAGCACGGTGAGGCAGCGGCTGTATTCGCCGGAATAGAAGAGCTTCGTGACCCTGCGGAGCAGGCGGCCGGGATCGGGCGGCGGCGGCGCGGGTGCGTCCGCCAGGACCTCCACGGCGCCCGGGACCGGGGCGAGGGGCGGCCTGCTCGCGAGGATCTGTTCGAAGAGGCGATCGAATTCGGCCAGGGCGCGTTCCATCTCTTCCTCTCGGGGTTCGGGGTGCGGCGAGAGGGAGCAAGGACCGCGCCGCTCGGATCCCTGCTGCTGCCCGCCGGCACGGGCGCGGGGCGAGCGTTCGGTACCGGTTTGGTAATCAGTCGTCAGTTATCAGTTTTCGGTTGTCGGTTTTCGGTCCTCGGTTCTCCGCCTCTTCTCCTGAACACGGATCACTTCCAAGTGAATGGCGACCGGGTCTCCCTTCTTCGTCATTCCGGCATGGACGCCGGAATCCAGTGCGCCATGGATGGACCCTCCTGGGCCCTGGACCCCGGCAATCCGTGCCGGGGTGACGGAGGAGAGGGCGGAGTCACTTCCTGCCAACCGTCCGCGCAGCGGCGTACCGAGGCTGACAACTGCCTATCCCTTCCCAATCTCCGTCCCCAGGGGGCCCCAGTCCTGAAGACCTTCGGGCCCGATCCGGAAGGGGAAGAGGGCCCGAAGGGACGTGGCCGGACCGCGATCGTTCCCGGGCGCGCCGGCGTGCCCGAGGCCGTCCGGCAGGGCCACGGCGCGCGGATGGATGCCCTGCACGAGTCGAAGCACCGCGAGGCCTTCTCCGCAGCAGGTGCGGA
>JACRCS010000621.1 GCA_016218905.1 Deltaproteobacteria bacterium | reverse complement strand
GTTCCCCGGGAGGGTCCTCGGCGTGCCCCTGGACGTGGTCTCAGAAACCTCGATCGCGGAAGCGTTGGACGCGGTGATCCGCGCCTGGGGCGGCGTGGACGTGGGCATCATCAACGCCGGCCTGGCCCACGTCTCGTCCCTCGTCGAAATGGATCTGGAAGCCTTCCGCCGCCTGGAGAGGGTCAACGTCGAGGGAACGCTCCTGCTGCTCCGGGCTTTCGCGCGCCACTTCGCGCTCCAGGGGCTGGGCGGCGACATCGTCCTCGTCTCCACGAAGAACGTCTTCGCGCCGGGCGCCCAGTTCGGAGCGTACAGTGCCACCAAGGCGGCGTCTCACCAGCTGGCGAGGATCGCGAGCCTGGAGTTCGCGCCCATGGGCGTTCGCGTCAACATGGTCGCTCCGGACGCGGTCTTCTCCCACGGCCGACGCCCGTCCGGCTTGTGGAAGGAGGTGGGCCCAGACCGGATGCGCGCCCGCGGCCTCGACGAGAAGGGACTGGAGGAGTACTACCGTTCCCGAAACCTGCTCAAGGCCAAAGTCACTGCGGCCCACGTCGCCAACGCGGTCCTCTTCTTCGTCACCCGCCAGACGCCCACCACCGGCGCGACCATCCCCGTAGATGGCGGCCTCCCGGAGGCCACGCCTCGTTGAAATCCCGGCGGGCGCGAGCGGGACGCTGAGCGAGCCTCCGGCTCCCCTTGACCCCGCGCGTGCGGGCCCGTATCCTGGCAACGTTCATGAGAGCGCCAATCCTTCTGCGAAGCCGCCACTCCGGGGGCATCCTCCTGGTCGTCGCGATCGCCTTCCTCCTGCTGGGGTCCGCCGTGGCCGGGCTCTCTTCCGTCTGTGCCCAGGCTCCCGCGACGGGCTGCGCGGACCACGACGGCACGGCGAACGTGCCCGGGCCGGACTGCCTCGGGTGCGAACCGTGCGACGACGCGGCTGACGCAGCGCAGGAGCGTTCCTTGAGTCCCGGGACCGACTGTGGGACCGGTCCGATGATCGGGGGAGGAGCGTTGCCCTGCTCTCCCTTCCAGGACGTGCCCTCGCCCATCCCTATCGCTTCGTAGCGGTTTCCCTGTCGCAGTAACCGTTCTTCTCTTGACCGTTTCCGATCCGCCGGCGCGGCCCGCAGGGTCGGAACGACTCCTTTGGAGGTCTCAGATGACATCGCGCTTGCTCCTCCGGAGCATGGTACCTGTTCTCGTGGTCGGCTTCGTCGCACTCTCCTTCAACGACGCGGCGGCCCGGGCGGGCCGCGGCCGTTCCTTCGGGAGCCGCGGGAGTAGCAGCTACAGCGGCTCCTCGCGCTCCGCGCCCTCGTACGGCTCCCGCGGCCCCCAGCAGAGCCCCTGGGGTACGGGGACGGGGGGGGCGTTCGGGTTGGGCCAGCAGGGGGGCTTCCTTCGCGGGCTCGCGGGCGGCGTCGTCGGCGGGCTGGTGGGCGGCATGCTCTTCCGAAGCCTCGGCTTCGCCGGACCGGGTGCCGGGATGGGTGGGGGAGGCATCGGCCTGTTCGATCTCGTCCTTCTCGGCGGCGGGGCGTATCTGCTCTATCGGTTCGTGGCGGCGCGGAGGCGTAACGGTCCCGCCCGGGCCGGCGCCGGTTTCTTCGGGACGGGCGCGGCGGACAGGGAGCCCGTTCCGCCTCGTCAGGGGTTCCCGGCGTTCGACGGCTGGAGCGCGGGCGCGGGCCCTGGCGGAGGGGAGCTCGCCGACGCTCTTTCCCGGATCCGACAATCGGACCCGTCCTTCGACCAGGCGAGGTTTCGGGACACGGCCCAGGATATCTTCTTCCGCGTCCAGGGTGCCTGGACCCGACGCGACCTCGCCAGCGTGGAGGCCCTGCTCGACGACGAAGTCCGCGGGACCCTTCAGGCGGACGTGGAGGAGCTGAGACGCCGCGGTGAGGTGAACCGGCTCGAGAACATCGCCGTGCGGGAGGCCGACATCGTGGAGGCTTGGCAGGCCGCCGGGCGGGACTTCCTCACTCTGCGCCTGCTCGCCAGCCTGCTCGACTATACGACCGACGAGACGGGCAGGGTCGTGTCGGGGAGCAACTCCGACCCGGTGAAGTTCGAGGAGTACTGGACGTTCGCCCGCCCGACCGGCCTCGGGACGTGGAAGCTCAGCGCGATCCAGCAGGCGTGAGCGCGAGCTCTGCGAGAGGAGAATAGATCGTGAAGTTCAAGACCATTGCTCTCGTCGGCGCGCTCGCGCTCGGGCTCGGGGGCGGACTCGCCTGGAAGGTGACCTCGGCGCAGGAGGTCGGGGTCTCGAAGGTGTCCGCCAATCCCGGCGCCTTCGTCGGGAAGCTGAAGATCGTCGGAAAGACCGGCGGGGTGGACGCGGCGCGGGGACTCTTCCAGATGGTGGACGAGAAGGGGTGCTGCAACCTGGTCGTCGCGGTGCCGACGACCGCGGTCCAGGGAACGCGGGCGACGTACGCGGGCACCATGCCCCGACCCGGGCAGCCCGTCGAAGCCCATGGGGTCCTTCGTCCGGTGCAGGGGGGCTACCAATTCGACGTCACCAAGGTGACGAGCAGCGGAGAGCTCCTGCTGAAGCGCAGCTGACGGCCCGCCTGGTGTCGTCCTGGCCCATCGGGTCAGGCGGGTGAGCTCGCCCGGCGCCTGTCCCGAAACCCGGTCGGCACCAGCACTTTCAGCGCCTCGGGGGCGACTTCGAAGCGGGCCGGCGTGCGGCCGACGGCCTCGCCGTCGGCGTTCACGTGCTGCGGGGGATCCGTCTCGACGTCGACCACCCGGCTCGAGAGGTAGTTGCTGCCGGTAAGCAAGGAGTTCCTCCCCAGGAGGAAGGCCGTCCAGACCTTCACGTACTCGAGCCGGCTCTCCTCGCCAACGGTGAAGACCGTGAGGAGCCGGTCGTCCACGTGCGCCCCGGGCGCGACGACGCCGATTCCGAAGAAGCGCCCGTTGGCCAGGACGAGCTGGCGAGTGTCGACTTCGAAGCGCTTGTCGTCCGCCTGCACGCGGCACCGAAAGGGCCGGAGCGAGAGGAGTACCCGGGCACCGACGATGGCGTAGGCGATGGGACCCAGCCAACGCTTCGTCACGGCAGAGATCCTGCGCGCGACGGCGGTGGTCACTCCGATGCTCGCGACGTTGGCGAAGTACTTCCGGTTGACCTTGCCGAGATCCACCGCCGCCACGTCGCCGTGGACGAGCACGTCGACGGCCCCCTCGAGGTCGAGGGGGATGCCCAGACTGCGCGCGAAGGCGTTGCCGGTGCCCAGCGGCAGCACCCCCAGGACGGCGTCCCGGTAGGCCAGGGGACCGACCACCGAGGTCATCGTACCGTCGCCGCCCCCCGCGATTACCAGTCGGATGCCCCGGTCGGCCGCGCGCCCGACGATCTCGGGCAGGCGAGCCGGGTCCTTCAGCCCGTGGACCTCTTCGAGCCGGATCCCGCGGTCCGTCAGGATCTCCACCGCGCGCGAGAAGAACCGCGCGCCGGCACGGGAGCGAGCGTTGACGACCAGAACCGCCCGCCGTTCTCGGCTGATCTCTTCCTGGAGCTCTGTCTCGTTCGACATGGGATCCGCACTGGGCATCTGGTAGTCCGGCTGGGGCGAGTCGGCCGTACAGAGGAACCTTACCCTCGCCCGATCCACTCGCCAGGGCCGAGGAGCGAACGCCGGGGGTCTTGCAGGGGGAGCGCGGATTGTTACGGTGCTCCAGGGGAGTACACGAGGGTTCGACGGGCGGGCCGTCCAGGTGCTCCGAAACCCGGAAGACCCGTCGCTGCCGCGCGGGCCGCTGTGGCTCGCGGACGCGTCCAGGGACGTGACCGCGCTCGGAAGCGCCGCCGTGCTCTCCCTGGTGACGCTCGCGACGGCGGGGTTCCTCGTGGTGTAGGGGAGGACCGCACACGCCAGAAGGAGAACGCATGAAAGAGCCGAAGGCGGAACTCTTCAAGGAACTCTACGACTTCGCCGCGTCGGCCGGCGCCCTCGAGGGCTACGTGTATCCGAGAGAGCGCGTGGACGCGAGCGGCCTCGGGGATTGGGTCGCGAACCTGGTAAGACAGTACGGGCAGCTTCCCGAGGAGGCGAGGGCGAGCTTTCAGCCCTCACTGGATCGGACCCTCGGGAGGGCGATCCACTCCCTGGTACCGCTGCTCGGCCCGGATCACGAGTGCGTCCGTGCCCTCGAGGCGCTGGTTCAGGGGGAGCGACCCTCCTCCTGGAACGACTTCGAGAAGGAGAAGGCGGAGAAGGCGGCGGGTCGCAGCCGGACCGTGAGCGTCTGATACGGGGTCAGGCTCACCGTCAGCGGTGACGCCGGCAGCGGTACGGCGCCCGCTCTCTGCTCCGTGAGGCTGCTGCTCTCGGCCCACTCCAGTGCGAAGGGAAGGGAGACCGTCGAGTTGTCCGCGTTCCTGCCGCCCATCTCCCGCAGGCGCAGGATGAGGTCCCGGCCGTCCGGGTTCTCGAACTCCGCGCGCTTGAGCACCCCCACCGCCACGTGGTCTGCGCTCACGGAGAGGAGGGAGGCAGCGGCTTCGGGCAGCGGTCCGCCTGCGTTCGTGGCGAGCGGCGCCACGAGCAGCGGGGCCGCGAAGCCCGCGCTGAAGCGCTCCGCTGCCGCGGGATCGAACCCGCCCGTGCCGGACTGCAGAGAGAAGTTGAAGTCGTAGACCGTCGGCGCCCCGGGTTCCCAGGTGTCGAACGCCACCCAGCCCCGGTCGGTCGTCAGCGCCTCGTCGGTTCGCGCGTAGAGGTTGACGAAGAGCGCCGGCGCCTCCGGCTCGCCGGCGTTCCAGAACCCGGTGGAGCCGAAGCTCGAGAGGTAGCTCTCCCGATTGGCGACCGTGACGCCGAACCCGTCGGCGGCACGCACGTCGGTCCCCTGGCGGCTCACCCGCGCGTTGTGGGCGGTTCCGGGGATCCAGTCGCGCTGGGGCTGGAGCCAGCCGTTGGGCCCCTGGAAGCGCCCGATGAAACCCTCCGAACCCAGCGCGAAGGGCATGCTGACATAGTACCAGTGGGTCTGGTCTCCTCGGGGCACGGCCCGCGTTCGGGAGCGCGTGAACCGGTGGGTCACGTCGACCCTGGGGAGCTGGGCCGGCAGCGTGAGCAGCGTGTGCGACAGGGGGGAGGTACTACGTTCCACGATGAGGCGGCTCTCCACCGGCCCTACCTCCGCGAGAACCGTGACGGTCCCCGGCGGGACGGCGGTCCAGCCTCCCCAGACGACGGCCCGCTCCTGTTCCGCCGCCACGAGCGCGTTGAAGCCGGCGGGGGCAACCGGGTCCACCAGTTCCCGCGCGTTCGTCTTGTCGTAGAGGCTGGCGACGTTGCCGGTCAGGGGGTCGACCGAGACCCGGTAGAAGTCGTTCTCGAGCTGTGCGGCCCCGCTGCGGCGCGCGACGGCAGGCTCCGTCGCGTCCGCTGCCGGGGTGTAGAGCCGATAGCCGAGGGCCGGAACCTCGGCCGCGTAGAAAGCGTATCCGCCCTCGGACCGCTTCTGGACCCGCGTCCTCTGGCCCGTGACGACATCGACCAGGTAGCCGCCCCGTGCGCCCGGGCGCGTCGCGAGCAACGCCTGGAGCTGCCCGTCGGTGAGCGGGACCACCTCGCTCCGGGGCCACGCCAGGCCGTTATAGACGACGAGCGCGGGCTGGTCGGCCCGGATCTGGGCCGAGAGCATGCCCAGGGTCGCGCTCAGGAGTGCTTCCGTGCCGGCGTAGGCTTGAACGGTGTTCCGGCGAAAGAACGCGTTGTTCGCCGCGATCTGCTCGGTCGTGAGCTCGAAGCCCCCGCCGGGCCCGCTGTGTTCGTCGAAGACCAGCAGATTCCGGTATACGCGGTCCAGCGTGGCCGCGGGGTAGGGGAAGTCGACCCCGAGACCCGACGCCAGGGCCGCCAGCGTCTCCGCCTGGGGGGCAGCCTCTTTGACCCAGCGGTTCTGCGCCGTGGAGACCGGGGTGGAAGTGTCCAGGTTCTCCCATCGGCCCGACCAGTCCCCCTGATAGCGCGTGAAGGCGGCGTCCCCGTGCACCTCCCGGACGTGCCGGAAGAAGTCGTCGGCCGTCGCGACCAGGATCTGCGGGAACGTGTGCTCCCGATTCCAGCGGTCGATGTTCCCGAGGGCGCCGAGGATCGTGTCGGGCCCGTCGTTGTCGAAGGCTTCCAGGACCAGGATCGCGTCGTAGGAGTATCCGCCCGCCACGTAGGAGTCGATCATCGCCTGCGTGTGGGCCTGCATGTCGGCGTACGCGGCGCTCAGCCAGTAGTCGAAGATGCCCTCGGCGTAGCTGTTGCGGCTCACCCAGGTGAGGACGGCGCTCCCCTCGACGCCTTCCCAGGAGAAGAGGGAATCCGCCACCGGCAGGTCGGGAAGTCCGCCGAAGGTCGTGTTGATGCCCGCCACCAGGTTGCGAACGCCGCTGCGGGCGAGAACCTGGGGGAGCGCCCAGGAGGAGCCCGGAACGTCGTTGGAGAAGGCCGTCTCGACCGTGACCCCCCACTGCTCTTCATAGACCCGCGCCGGATAGACGAAGCGGTTCAGCTCTTCGGGTCCGGCGAGGCTCTGGTGGAGGTTCGCGTACCCGGCCGCGAGCGAGATCTTCCCCCGCGCCATCAGCTGCTGCAGGCGCTCCCACTGCGCGGGGTCGGGGGTGAGGGCCTTCCACTGGTCCAGTTGCCACACGCTCTCGATCGTCCACCGGTAGGAGGGATAGGTCTCGGCGTACTCCATCGCGCGGTCGAGGTAGGTCTTCTCCAGAGGGATCAGTTCCTGGGGAGAGAGGTTGAACCCGATGTCGAGGTGGGAGTGGGGTACGACGTAGAGATAGCGGATCGGGTGCTCGCCCGGTTGCGCGAGCGGCTCCGCTGCCGGGGCCGCCGGGCTGCCGGCGAGGAGGGCTGCCAGCGCGAAGAAGGTGAGCCAATGCGCTCTCATGTGCTTCCCTCCGCTTGCTCCCCGACCGACACTGTTCGCGCCCGGAAAACTGACGACTCCATCCGGAAAGGCACTTTCGGGATGGACACGGCTCGTACCTTAGCAGGAACGGGCGCCGACGTCACTCGGAGGTCTCCTCCGCCCACTGCCCGTCTTCTCTTCGGCACGGGCCGGTCGTTCTGTGACTCTCGCGGCATCCGTCCGGGGCCACTGCCCCTTGCCTGGGGTCGAAGGGTAGGGACGCCTCGAAACGCCGGATGCCACGCGCGAATTTCCGACTCAAACCCGTCTTGCGCGCCCCCGTCCGCTTGAGTAGAGTTGCGCGGCTGCTGCCGCCTGCTTCCGTGCGAGGAGGACCGTGCTCTCTCGAGTTCTTTCCGGAGCCGTCCTGGGGGTCGACCCGTTCCGAGTGGAGGTCGAGGTCGACATCGCCCGCTCTCTGCCTTCATTCACGGTCGTCGGGCTCCCGGACAACGCCGTCAAGGAGAGCAAGGACCGGGTCAAGGCGGCGATCAAGAATTCCGGGTACTCCTTTCCCCCGCACCGGATCACCGTGAACCTCGCGCCAGCCGACGTGAAGAAAGAGGGCGCGGCTTTTGACCTTCCGATGGCGCTCGCTATCCTCGCCTCAGATCCGAGTCTCGGCTTGCGCGGTCTGGAGGGACTCATGATCCTGGGCGAGCTCTCGCTGGACGGCACGGTCCGTCCGGTCAAGGGGGTACTTCCCATCGCCTCGGAAGCCCGCGGCCTCGGCGGGACGGCGCTGCTCGTGCCCAGAGAGAACGCGGCGGAGGCCGCCGTGGTCCAGGGGCTCACTGTCTACCCGGCCGACAATCTCGCCCAGGTGGTGGAGGGGCTGCGGGACGGAGGCTTACCCGTGGCGACCGTCGACATGGCGCAGTACCTGGACTCCGCCCGTACGTACGACGCGGATTTCGAGGAGGTGAGCGGCCAGGGGCACGCGAAGCGGGCCCTGGAGATCGCCGCCGCCGGCGGGCACAACGTGCTGATGGTCGGCCCCCCGGGCTCCGGCAAGACGATGCTCGCGTGGCGGATCCCCTCCATCCTTCCGGAGATGAGCTGGGAGGAGATGCTCGAGACGAGCCGCATCTACAGCGCCACCGGAGTTCAGGACGGCAGCGGCCCGCTGGTCGCCCGACGGCCCTTCCGGTCCCCGCACCACACGATCTCGGACGCGGGCCTGATCGGCGGGGGGACGATGCCCCGTTGCGGCGAGATCAGCCTGGCCCACAACGGGGTTCTCTTCCTCGATGAGCTCCCGGAGTTCAAGAAGCACGTGCTCGAGGTCCTCCGGCAACCTCTGGAGGACGGCTTCGTCACCATCGCCCGGGCGTCCACGAGCCTCACCTTTCCCGCACGGTTCATGCTCGTCGGCGCGATGAACCCGTGCCCCTGCGGGTTCTACGGCGACCCCCAGCACCCCTGCGTCTGCAGCCCCTCGGCCATCCGGAAATACCGCGGCAAGATTTCCGGTCCGCTCCTCGATCGGTTCGACCTGCACGTCGACGTGCCGGCCTT
>JACRCS010000046.1 GCA_016218905.1 Deltaproteobacteria bacterium | reverse complement strand
CGCCACCCGCGTCTCCTGGGGGGTCGCGTGGATGACGATCTCCTTGCTGAACGCCGGCGCGCATTCGGGCAGCAACATGCGCGTTAAGTCTCCGACGCTGGGGGCTCTCGCCCGCTCCTCGTACGGCTACACCAGCTCGGCCGCTACTTTCAAGATCCGCTCCGCCGGTCTCGAGCCCTCGGGCAGTCCCACCAGCCCCCGAAGGAAGTCCTCGGGGCCGAGCAGGGTCCCGTCGGCCGCCCGCGTCACGCGCAGGGCGAGCTCGCCGTTTTCGAGCCACAGCGCCCGGACGAAGGCCTTGGCCTCGAGCACGCGGTCCGGCTTGTTTCGCCGGCGCTTGACGATCGGAAAACTCTCGGCCGTCCAGAAGCGCTCGAGGATCGCCGGCCAGCCCCCCGCGGCCCCGGCGGCCTCCCTCGCCTCCCCGGAAATCTGCAGCCGGTACTCCTCCCGCGTGTTCCCGCCGGTGAGGGCCCGCGACTCCGGCCCCATGAGCCAGAGCGACCGGACGCGGAGCCCTTCGGGGAGCCGGCGGTTCACCGCCTCCCGGGCCTCCGAGAGCGGTGGCACGCTCGTGAGCTTCATCTCCCCGAGCTCCGCGCGGCTCTCCGTTCCCAGGGGCAGGGCGGGGCCGAGCGTGAGCTTCGGGTGCGGGTGATGTCCCGCGGAGTACGCGAGCGGCACGCGGGCCGCCCGGAAGGCGCGGTGGAGCGCCGCCACGGTCTCCAGGTGCGAGAGGAGGCTCGCCGCCCCCTCCTTCACATAGCGGAAGCGGACACGGTGGACAGCCGGCTCGGACTCGGCCGGCTCCGGGGGCGGCTCGCAGCGGGGGACGTCGGCCGAGCTGGCCAGCCGGGGCATGAGCCCCTCGAAGTCGCACAGGCCGCACCCCTGGCACACGCCGGCGCGGCAGTCACCCGTCGCTTCGGCCGCCCGGGCCTTCTCCCACTCCCGGACGAGGAACTCGCGCTCGAAGCCGGGGTCCACGAGGTCCCAGGGCAGGGGTGCCCCGGGGTCGCGTTCGCCGACTTCCTCCTCCGGCCGGAGCCCCGCCTCCGCCAGCGCCTCCTGCCAGACGTCCCACCGGAAGACCTCGGTCCAGCCGTCCATCCGGCAGCCCTTCCGGTAGGCGGCGAGGATCGCCCGGCCGTGCCGCCGGTCCCCGCGGGCGAAGACGCCTTCGAGGAGACTCATGGGCGCGTGGTGCCACTTGAGCTCGAGGCGGCGGTCGCGCAGCTCCTGCTTGAAGTACTCCTGCGCCCGGACCACCTCCTCGATGCCGGCTTGCCGGCACCACTGGAAGGGCGTGTGCGGCTTCGGAACGAAGTTCGAGAGACTGACGCTCACGCGCCCCTTCCCGGGCGGAGCCAGGCGGGCGACCTTTCGGGCGAGCGCCGCGATCCCCTCCCAGTCCTCCCGCGTCTCGAAGGGCAGCCCCACCATGAAGTAGAGCTTCACCGCTCGCCAGCCCGCCGAGAAGATCCGCTCGGCGGCCGAGAGGATGTCCTCCTCGGTGAGGTTCTTGTTGATCACGCGCCGCATGCGCTCCGTGCCGGCCTCGGGCGCGACCGTGAAGCCCGTCTTCCGGACGCGGGCGACCTGGTCGAGGAGCTCGCCCTCGAGGCTGTCGACCCGCAGGCTCGGGAGGCTCACCGACACCCGGTCGCCGGCGAAGCTGTCCATGAGGGAGGTCAAGAGCGGCGGGAGCCGGGAGTAGTCCCCGGTGGAGAGGGAGAGGAGGCCGAGTTCCTCGAAACCGGTGGCGCAGAGCCCCCTGCGCGCCATCTCCTGGAGCGTCCCGGGCTCTCGTTCCCGGACAGGGCGGTAGAGGAAACCGGCCTGGCAGAAGCGGCAGCCCCGGGTGCAGCCCCGGGCCACTTCGAGCGAGATCCGCTCGTGCACGGCCGCGATGAAGGGCGTCAGGGGTTCGGCCGGGGCCGCGCGCTCGAGCTCGGCGACGATCCGCCGCGAGACCGGCCGGCCGCTGCGGAAGCCGGCGAAGCGCCCGCCCTCGAAGATCGGCTCGGCGAAGGCGGGCACGTACACGCCGGGCACGGCCGCGAGCCGCTCCAGGCGCTCCCTGCGGGCGAGACCCTGCTCCTTCGCGTCCGCCAGGACGCGGGCGAGCTGGGGGGCGGCTTCTTCGGCCTCGCCGATGAAGAGGGCGTCGAAGAAGTCGGCCAGCGGCTCGGGGTTCGCCGCGACGGGCCCCCCGCCGAGCACGAGGGGATCGTCCTCCCCCCTCTCCGAGGCGAGGAGCGGCACGCCGCCGAGGTCCAGCATGGCGAGGATGTTCGTCGCCGAGAGCTCGTACTGGAGCGTGAAGCCGACGAGGTCGAAGTCCCGCAGGGCCCGCCCCGACTCCCGGCTGACGAGAGGCCAGCCCCGCCGGCGCAGCAGCGCCTCCATGTCCATCCACGGAGCGTAGGCGCGCTCGGCCAGGATGCCGTCCTCGCGGTTCAAGGCGGAGTAGAGCACCTGGAGGCCGAGGTGGCTGATCCCGATCTCGTAGACGTCCGGGAAGCAAAGGACCGCCCGGAGGCGGGCGCCGTCCCACGGCTTCACGACCGCGCCGGCCTCGAGCCCCTCGTACCGGCCGGGTTTTTCCACTTCCAGCAGCGCTGTTCCGTATCGCATCGAGTATCGAATCCGCCTGGCGGCGGCAAAGGGAGCCGGGGAGGTCTAGCCGAAAACAAACTATTCGAGTGGCCTCCCGCCTCCAGGTCCACCATTTCGTCGGTCGGTGCCGTGAGGCCGTGAGGTAGGGCGGGGCTTGCCCCGCCCCCACGAGCCTGGGCAGGCGGCCATCCATCCAAAGTTCTTGTGGGCCCGGAACCCCGCGCGTAGGCTGATTCATTCCGCCGGCAAGGGAGGATCGACCCTCTTGATCCGAGAGCTCCTCACCTACGCGCTCTATGTCATCCCTTCACGGGAACCTGTTCCTCCCGCAACTGGAGTTCTCTGGAGAACCGGACCCGACAGGCAGGAGAATCCGTCGCGAGACGGGGACAACGCTCGTCTTCCTAATGCCCTCGGGTACGACCGACGATCAGGAGGGCGCGCACTTTGAGGCTCCCGCAGCCGGCATGCGCGTAGCGGACGTCGCCCTCTTCACACGCGGTACCGCCGTCCCGTTCCCCGGTTGTGGCTTTTGAGGAAGGTATCACCCACGCGCGCTTTGAAGGCGCGCCACTTACAGGAGGAGATCATGAGGAGGAGTTCGATCGGCGCGGTAGGCCTTGCGGTAATGCTTTCCATTGCTTGCGCCTCCGTCGCCACGGCGGCGCGCATGGCGCCCGGTCCCTCGAAGGACCCGAACACGGGCAAGGCGTACGCCGGCTCCGAAGCCTGCAAGCGCTGCCACGCCCAGCAGTACAAGGACTGGAAGAACACAATTCACGCCTGGATGGTGCGCCCGATCTCCAAAGGAAATCTCAAAAACGCAAAGGCAGACCTGACGGTCGAGAACGCTCCGAAGCCCGATCAGTACGATTGGGCTTACGTGATCGGCGGCTGGTACAAGGAAGAACGTTACACTTTTTGGGACGAGAAGGGCAACATCATCGACGGAGAGTTCGAGTACAGCAAGCCGAAGAACTCCTTTACGATCAGAAAGACGAAGGATGGCAGCCTGTCTCGTCTCGACTGGTTCAACGAGTGCGGGAACTGCCACGCCACCGGCGTGAACTACAAGGAGCGGACCTTTGTAGAGTTCAACATCGCGTGCGAGGCGTGTCACGGCCCGACCGCCGATCACGCCAAGAACCCCAAGAAGGTCAAGGCGGTGATCGACAGGAGCGCCGAGAGCTGCGGCAGGTGCCATATCCGGGCGCGGATGAAGGGTGAGTTGAGCAAGTTCAACTACCCCGTGCACTACCAGCTGAACAAGCCGGACACGCTCTTGAAGGACCTGGAACTCGAACCGTACACCGCCCCCGGCTCCTTCTGGGCGGATCAGAAGAATGCCAACCGCCACCGCCAGCAGTACAACGAGTGGCTGAAAGGCGCGCACAAGACCGCGGGGCTCGGCTGCGTCGACTGCCACGACCCCCACGTGGGAAGCCTCAGCTACCGCACCGCGAATCTGAAGGCGGACGATCGGGCCCTGTGCGGCAAGTGTCACGAGGCGATCGTTGCGAACCCGAAGAAGCACTCCGGACACCGGTACGAGGTCGCCTCGTGCGCGGCCTGTCACCTGCCCTACTCGATCGCTGCCGGCTCCGTGCCGAACCACACCTTCGAGGCGCTCCCCCCCTCGAAGACCCTGCAGTACGGGGTCGACGAGAAGACCGGGAAGCCGAAGATGCCGAATTCCTGCGGGCTCTACTGCCACACGAAGCAATCGGCCGCCGAGCTGGACGAGAAGTTCAAGGTGCTCTTCAAGAAGAAGTAACCGCCGGCTGAGCCGCTTCTCGGAGGGCGCCCGGTTTGCGACCGGGCGCCCTCGTCTTCTCCGGCGGCCCGGCAGTGTACCGCCGGAGCGCCGGGCGCGTTTGATCTTGAGCCCGCGAGTAGGAAACCCTAGGATGTCCCTTCCTGATACCCCTGGCGTCGCGGCGCTCCCACGAGTGCTCCGGCCGAGAGAGCCTCGTGAAGCTTTTCGGGAACCTCCGGGCCTCCCTCCTCCTCGTGCTCTTCCTCGTGGCCGTTTGCTGGGTCCACGAAAGCGAGTCCTCCCACGGGCTCTCGCCAGGACCCGGCTCGCTCACGCTCGGCCTCGTGCCTGAAAGGAACGTCTTCAGCCAACTGGAGCGCTACGACGCCGTGGCCGCCTACCTGAAGGAGAAGGTCGGCGTCCCGGTCGTCTTCCATGTCGTCCCGAACTACGGGCACGTTCTCAGAGACCTGCAGGAAGGAAGCCTCGACGGCGCGTTCCTCGGCAGCTTCACGTACGTCGTGGCACACCGGCGCCTGGGCGTCGAAATGCTCGCCGGCCCGGTGCTCGCGGACGGCACTTCCTCCTACCACGGCCTCCTGATCGCCCGCCGCGCGAGTGGGATCCGCGACGTGAAGGGCCTCCGTAACAAGACGTTCGCCTTCGTCGATCGGGCCGCGACGGCCGGCTACCTCTTTCCCCTCGCGTACCTGAAGCGAAGAGGTGTCTCGAGCTACCGAAAGTACTTTAAGGAGGCGTACTTCGCCGGGACCCACGAGGACGCGCTCGCCGACGTCCTCGCCGGGAGGGCGGATGCCTGCGCGCTCAAGAGTACCGTCTTCACAGCGCTGACGCGAAGCGATCCCGGGATCCTCGGAAGGATCCGCATCCTCGCGAGATCCCAGGACGTGCCGGAGAACGGACTGGGCGTCCGGCCGGACCTCGATCCCGTGCTGAAGCGGCGGCTCAAGTCCGTGCTCCTCCACATGCACGAGGACGCGGAGGGCCGGCGGGCGCTCGCGGCCATCGGCGCTCGTCGCATGGTCCAGAGAGCCGACAAGGAGTACGACGCCGTCCTCCACTACGCGCGAGAGATCGGCCTGCGCCTCGAGAACTTCGCCTACGATCGCGATTAGCCACCCCGCCCCACACCGCCCCCGCCCCCGCCGACGCATCCCGCGCTAAAGAACGTCGTTTTGGAAGACGACAAGGAGCCCTGGCCGGCCATTGCGGTCCGGTCCGACCGGCACTTCCAGCGCGGAGACTCGCAGCCATGAAGAAGATAGCCACAAAGGTCCGCTTCTCCCGCCTCCTCCTGGGCGCCGCGGCCTTGCTCGTGGCCGCGCCGTCCGTCCGAGCCGAGGAGATCAAGGTCATCGGCGGTACGGCCGCCACGGCCAAGGTGAAGGTCCACAAGGCGGAGATCGAGAAGGCGACCGGCGCCACGCTGACGCTCGTGGCCATGGGGGGTCGAGGCGGT
>JACRCS010000622.1 GCA_016218905.1 Deltaproteobacteria bacterium | reverse complement strand
GCGGCGCTGTGGAAGATGGTTTCCACGCGCTCGGAGAGCTCCGTCATTCGCGCTTCGCCGATCCCGAAATCCGGCGCGGTGACGTCGCCGGGGAGCACGTGAATTCGGGAACGCCAGCGGGCCCAGGCGGCGCTACCCAACCGGGTGACGAAGAGCTCACGGACTCTTCGACGAGCCGCCGTCTCGTCGTCGGCCCGGACGAGGAGGGCAAGAGCACGGTCGCTACGCCGCAGGACGAGCTGTGCCAGGTACCAACCGAGGAACCCTGTCCCGCCGGTCAGCAGAAGAACCCTCTGTGGATTTGCCACGATGGGTAGGCCGTGTTCGCCGCTCAGGAGGGGCGACCCTACAGCAACTGAACGGCGAAGGCCGGTCTCTGGTGCTCCGCCAGATAGTCCTCGACCAGGGCGAGGACGTCGCCAACGCTCCTGAGCTCGAAAGCCCTCGTCTCGTCGATCTCGATCCCGAAGATCGTCTCGAAGGCCGCCAGAGCCTCCACGGCCATCAGAGAATCGAAGCCGAGTCCGTCCCTGATGAGGGTCGCTTCTCCGAAGGAGTCCGGCGCGACCCGAGCGATCTTGGAGAGGATCTTGAAGACCCGCTGTCGCGTCTCAGAAAACCCCCTCTGCTGAGCGCCCAAGGCCTTGGAGATGTAGCTGGAGAGGGCCTGGGTCTCTGCCTTGGTCGTTCCGACAAAGGCGGCTCCGAGGCCGTAGGTGAAGCGAACCGAATGGGCTTTGAGGCTGTACATCCAAGCGACGCCGGCCCGGGTCTCGATGGCTCTGTTGTGCTCGGGAAGCATGAGCTGGAGCTTCAGGAACTTCTTGTTGACCTCCAAGGCTGCCGCCAGGTCTGGATCATGGATGACCGCGTCGAAGGAGACACCCCCCACCGAGAGATCGCGACTTTCAGAGTGATTTCCGACATCGGGCTGCCGCGAGGAACGCAATCGGTCGACCACCCCGTACTGAAGCGGAAGCCTCATGCTCAACCGGGGATGTAACCTTCTTTCGGCGCTTCCTTCCACTGCGTTCAGCATCGTTGCCCCTCCATGTATCGCAGCGAAAACTGATCCTGTCCTATTGCACGTGTGTACAGAGATTGCTTTACACTGTCAATACCAATTCCGCCTGTGCAAAAACACGAAGACAGACTGGGAAATCTTTGCAACGTAGAGTTCGATTCATCAGGAGATCTTGGGGCGCGAGGACTCCGGACTCATGACTCCGGACTTCCCTTGTTACCTCCAAGCGCCGAGGTTTCGGTAGCCTTCGTAGAGCGCCACGGCGACGGCGTTCGAGAGGTTGAGGCTCCTCACCTCGCCCCAGATGGGGATCCGATAACACGATTCGGCGAACCGCTCGAGAAGGCCCGGCGGGAGACCCCGGCTCTCGGAGCCGAAGACGAGACGCGCTCCGGACTCGAAGGGGATGTCGGTGTGGGGTCTCGGCGCGCGCGCGGAGAAGCAGAATACGGGGCCGTGACCCGAGGCCTCGAGCGCTGCGTCGAAGCTCTCGTAGTGGCGGACGGTCACCTGGGCCCAGCAGTCGATGCCCGCCCGCTTGAGCGACCGGTCGTCGGTGCGGAAACCGAGCGGGTGGACGAGGTGGAGGGGGCTTCCGGTGGCAGCGCAGAGCCGGACGATGTTTCCCGTATTCGGCGGGATCTCCGGCTCTACCAGGACGACGTGGAGCCGCGGCACCGGGCGGATCAAGCGATGCCCAGCAGGGAGAGGGCCGTGGCCGCGAGCTCTCCGGCGGCCGCCGCGGAGAGGCAGCTCGGGGCCGGGCAAGGGATCGGGCCGCCCGCCGTGCAGGGGGCGCAGGGGAGGACCGCGGAGACGATGCGCACCGCCGCGCCGAGCGGCCTCCAGAGGCTCGGGTCCGAGGGTCCGAAGAAGGCGACGGTGGGAATGCCGAGTGCTCCGCTCAAGTGGGAGACTCCCGAGTCGTTTCCGAGGCAGAGGCGCGCCC
The DNA here is from genome assembly GCA_016218905.1 of Deltaproteobacteria bacterium. The sequence goes on along the minus strand of JACRCS010000622.1, from coordinate 10,284 downwards.
CCCCGAGGAGCCGGAGCAGGCCGGGCAGGGTCCCGCACGGCGCCACCTCGTCGGCGACCTCGCGGAGCGCCTCCCAGCCCCCCCTCTCCTCCTCGGCCGGGCCCAGAAGGAGGACCACGGGGGTCCGCGCCCGCTCGCGTACTCCCCTCACGACCGCCGCCCACACGTTCGCGGGAAGGTTCTTCTTGGCGTCACCACTCCCCGGGTGGAGGAGGAGCCACTCGTCCGAACGGTGCGGGAGCACGTCGCGCCGCCACTGGGCCAGCCACGGGTGCCGAAGCGGCGGCACGCCGAGGCGGTCCAACTGCTCCTTCTGGTGGAGCGGCACCCGGCGTACGGGGGCGCCGGGACGCGGAAAGCTCGAGACGAAGAGGGCGTCGGGACAGAGGTCGAGCCACGGGGGCGGTTCCCGGCCGCCGAAAGCCACCAGCCGTCCCGCGCGGGTCAACGCCTCCACGGCCTCCGCCCGCGACGAGTCGCCCCAGAGGGTGTGGCCCGAGCGGGCGAGCTCCGCGGGCGCGGGCGAGAAACCCGGTAGGAGACAGAGGCGCTCGGCCGGGCCCCAGTAGCGCCATCCCCACCGCGGTCCCGCCCCTACGGCGCGAAAGAGCGCGGGCAGAGAGAGGATGAAGTCCCCCAACCCGCCGGCGTGATAGACGAGCCCCGCCCCCGGCGCGCCGCCGCCGTTGCGCTCCTCGGTCGACCGCATAGAATACGCGCCAGTGCACGAAGGCCCGTAGCCGTGAACCTCGAGCCCCTCGTCTCTACGGATGGCTGACGACCGATGACCGACGACTGACAGGCCCGAGCCATGAACCTCAAGACCTTCGTCTTCAGCTACGGGTATCCCGCCATCGCCGCAGGCATCGCCCTGGAGGGCGAGACCGTGCGGATCATGGCCGCGTTCCTCGCGCATCGCGGCTACCTCGAGCTCGGCTCGGTGCTCCTGCTGGGTTTCCTCGTCACCTTCGCCATGGACCAGTTCTTCTACTTTCTGGCTCACCGTCAAGCTTCGCCGCCCCAGGGGGCGGTCCTCCCCGCGCGGAGGGGAAAGGCCCGAACGCATGACCGACGAAGAGCTCGCTCCGAGACTCGCCGCCCTCCGGAAGCGCCGCTGGTGCCTCTGGGCCGTCTTCCTCACGTACCTGCCGGCGATCTGGCTCTCTCTGAAGCTCACGGGCTCGGATTCGGCCACGGCCGTCGTCTTCGGCGTCTGGGTCGCGCTGGCTGCCGTGGCCGGCGGCCTCGCCGCCTTCGCCCGCTGCCCCCGCTGCGGAGAGTACTACCACATCAAGGGCCTGATGCCGGTGTGGGTACGTAGATGCCTGCACTGCGGGCTTTCGCTCACTGGAAAGGCGTGAGCGCCATCCCGCAGTGCAGGCCAGATTCCGAATTCCGAATCCGGAATTCCGAATTCTGAATTCCGGTCACAGCTCCTCGGGCGTAAACGCCACCACCTCGTCGATCTCGCCCGCGCCCACGAGGAGCATCACCAGGCGATCCACGCCCAGGGCGATGCCTGCCGCTTCCGGCATGCGCTCCAGGTCGTGCAGGAAGCATTCGGGCATGGGGTACGGGTCCTTCCCTGCTCGGGCCCTCTCCTCCCGCTCTTCCGTGAAGCGCTCCCTCTGCTCGCGCGCGTCCGTGAGCTCGGAGAAGCCGTTGGCGAGCTCGAGCCCGGCGGCGTAGAGCTCGAAGCGCTCGGCGAGACTCGGATCTTCGCTCTTCCGCCGCGCCAGCGCGCCCAGGCGCACCGGGTAATCGTAGAGGAAGGCGGGAGCGCCGAAACCGAGGTGAGGCTCCACGCGCTCGACCAGGACCTCTTCGAAGACGCCGCGGGCCAAGGCCTCCTCGGGGCTCGTGCCGGCGTGGCGCCGGAACGCCTCCCGGACGGTCACCTTCTCCCACGGGCCGTCCAACGAGACCCGGTGCCCTCTCCAGGCGAGCGTCTCGACGCCCAAGGCAGCCGCCACCGACCGCAGGAGCGCCTCCGTCTCCTCCATCAGGTCCCCGTAGTCCGCACCGGCCCGGTACCACTCCAGGAGCGTGAACTCGGGCAGGTGCGTGCGCCCCCGCTCTCCCGCCCGAAAACAGCGAGAGACCTGGAACAGCCGGGAGTAGCCGGCGGCCAGGAGCCGCTTCATGGCGAGCTCCGGGCTGGTGTGGAGGTACCACGGCCCGGACGGTACCGCGTCGATGTGGAGCTCGGGGGCCGGGGCTGGGATTCGGTGGGGAGTCTCGACTTCCAGGTAGCCGGCGCGCTCGAGGAAGAGCCTGAGCGCCCGGAGGACGTCCGCTCGGGCGCGGAGCGCCGGCGCTCGCCGTGCGAGGCCCTCCGGGGAGAGGGCCTCCAACTACTTGATCCGGGTGACGTACGCCCCGGTGCGCGTGTCGATCTGGATCTTCTCGCCCTCTTCGACGAAGGCGGGAACCTGGAGCTCGTAGCCGGTCTGGACCGTCACGGGCTTCGTGACACCCGTGGCCGTGTCGCCCCTGGCCCACGGATCGGCCCGGGTCACCTGCAGGACCACGAAGTTCGGGAGCGTCACGCCGATGGGGCGATCCTGGAAGAGGAGCACGTCTACCTCCAGGTTGTCGGTCAGGTAGTATTTGGAGTCGCCCATCTGGTCCGCGGAGAGCTGGAACTGCTCATACGTCTTCTGGTCCATGAACGTGTAGAAGGAGCCGTCGTTGTAAAGGTACTGCATCCGGCGCTCCTCCACGTTGGCCGACTGGAAGGTGTCGCCGGAGCGGTAGGTCCGCTCCATCTGGCCGCCCGTGATCATGTTCTTGAGGCGGCAGCGGTAGAGGGCCTGACCCTTTCCGGGCTTGGTGAACTCGAAGTCCGTGATCAGAAAGGGCTGCCCGTCGATCTCGAGCTTCACGCCCTTCCTGAGGTCTCCTGCGGTGTAGACGGCCATGAACGGTGCTCCTTGCGGCACGGGTTGGAAAAAGACGATACTCAATAAACCTTTTGGTGGCGGCTGTCAAAACCCCGGTGGACGAGCATCCGGCTTGCAGTGTTTTTCCTCTTCCCTTCCGAGCTTCCCCATCCGCTGGCCGAAGGAGTACCGGCGGCTCGCCGAGACGTTGGAGGCGCCGAACCCGCTGTTCGCCTTGGGTGCGGCCGATCCTTCCGAGGAGGGCCCGGACGCGGAGGCCCTGGGCGATCCCACGGGGGAACGGAGGCTCCGGCCCCTGCCCTTCCTGCTCCGAAAGCATCCCGACCGGGCCCTCGTCCTCGCCTCCCGCCGGTGCTTCCTCTATTGCCGGTTCTGCTTCCGGAGGGGCGAGCTGACGGGAGCCGCGCAGCCCGGTCCCCGGGACTGGCAGCGGATCGGCCGTTGGCTCTCGGAGCACCCCGAGGTGGAGGAGCTGATCGTTTCGGGAGGCGACCCGCTGACGCTCCCCGACGCGCGCCTCCGCCAGATCGCGCTCCTCGTCGGGAGCCTGCCGGGGCTCGCGCGCTGGAGGATCCACACCCGGGCGCCGGCGGTCTTTCCGGAGCGGGTCTCGAGCTCCCTCTTGGAGACCCTTCGGACCCCGCAGCCCCTGCGCGTCGTGGTGCACGCCGCTCACCCGGCGGAGCTCCGGCCCGCCTTCTGGGGCGCAGTCGGACGGCTCCGCGACGCCGGCTGCGAGGTGCTCGACCAGACGGTGCTCCTCTCGGGCGTGAACGCGAGCCCGGAGATCCTGGGCGAGCTCTTCGCCCGGCTCGCCGCCGAAGGCGTGCGGCCCCACTACCTCCACCATCCGGATCGGGCCCAGGGGAACCGCCGCTTCCGCGTCACGATCGAGGAGGGCCTGCGGCTATACCGCTCTCTGCTCGAGAGGTCGCCCGCGGTGACCCAGGGGGGAGCGACGCCGCCCTACGTCCTCGACCTTCCGAACGGCGCCGGGAAGGCGCGGGTCGAAGACCTCCGGCCGGTCGCCGAAGAGCGAGGCACCGCCGGCCGCCGCGTCCGCTACCGCTGGACCCGGCCGCCGGGGTGGACGTCGGTGGTGCCGGAAAGCTATTACGAGTGGTGGGATGTACGGGAATCGAATTCCGAATTATGAATTCCGAACTATGAATTCCGAATTCATGGATTCAGGGGATTTCGGAACTTCGAACTCTGAACTTAGGAATCCGGAAGACCCAGTATTTCTCCATTCGTAATTCGGAATCCGGAATTCGGAATTCGGAATTCGTTATTCGACTCTCCGGTAGTGCCCTTCTTCGAGCGCGTAGAGCTCTACGAAGGGGCAGCCTTCGGCTTCGAGGGCAATCGTTGCTTCCTCGCGGTCCCGGAGGAAGAAGAGGATGGCGAGCCCGCACTGGGACGAGAGCTGCCGCGGTACCGGCATGAGCCGCACGTCGAGGCCGGCCCGCTTCAGGGCCTTCTCGGCCTTCATTACCTTATGGACGCTGTGAAAGATGAAGAGTCCGTCTCGTTCCATGGGTCCTCGCAAGGCTGCGCCGGCACCCTCCTCCCGGCGGCCCGCCGACATCCGCAGCCTCCCGGGCGTGCTCGGGGACCTCGTCTCGAGCGTCGAAGCGTCCTACCCGGACCGCGCCCACCTCGTCTGGGACGTCTGGGAAGGCGCCGTGGGGCACGAGCTGGCCCGGCGGTGCCAGCCCCTGGAGCTCCGCCGGGGCCGGCTCACCGTGGCCGCCTGCAACCCTGCCTGGATGCAGCAGCTCTCTTTCCTTCGCGGCCGCATCCAGGAGGCACTCAATCTCGCGCTGGGGCAGGAGCTCGTCCGGGAGATCCGGTTCCGGGTGGCCGAGGTCCCACCCCCTGCGGCGCCGGTCCCCTCTCGAATTCCCGCGTGGCTCTCGGAGCCCGTCGAGGATCTCGTCCGGGCCGCCATCGACGCCGAGGTCGCCGCCATCGCCGACCCTACCCTGAGGGAGACGGTCCGGCAGGTGAGGGTTCGGGCGGAGCAGGTGCGGCGACATCGGCAACGCCAGGAGGCCCCAGGAGCCGAGCCGCCTCCGCCGAGTACCGCTCTCCCGAGGCTTCCTCCCCGGGGCCGGGGTGGAGGGCCAGGGGCCACCTGACCTCCAGCCCTTCCGTTCCGCCCTTCCGGCAGCGGAGCAGGGCGAGGCTCGCGGGCTCTCCGGCCCGCGGGTGGACGAGCCGCAGGACGCTCGGTTCGAGCCGCGCGGCCCGGCACCCCTCCAGCAAGGCGGCCAGGCGCCGGGCGGGGTAGACGACGCAGAGCTCCCCGCGGTCCTCCAACAGGTACGCGGCCGCGGCGAGGACGTCCTCCAGGCGGCAAGCCACCTCGTGGCGCGCCACCGCGCAGCTCGGCTCCGGGCTCACCCTTCCCGAGGAGAGGGGCCGGTACGGCGGGTTTGCGACCACCAGCGGGAAGGTGCCCCCGGGGAGGAGGTCCCGAATCGCCCGAACGTCTCCCGAGAGGAAGCGGGCCCGTTCCGGCCAGCCGTTCCACCGGGCCGACCGGCACGCCCGCTCGGCCATCTCCTCCTGGAACTCCACGCCGACCGCCTCTTCGGCCCCTCCCAGCGCGAGGAGGCAGAGCGCGACGACCCCCGAGCCCGACCCGAGATCCGCCGCCCGGGCGACCGGCCTCTCGGCCGCGAAGCGGGCCAGCAGCACGGCGTCCAGCGAGAAGCGGTAGCCGCGCCGAGGCTGGAGGATGCGGACGCTCCCTCCGAGGGCGGCGTCCGCGGTCTCGCCCGGGCGGAGGAGGTCGCCCGGGGGCCCATTTCCCCCACCCGGAGCGGTCAGGGCGTCTCCGGGTCGTAGAGCGGGTTCAGAACCAGACCGGTGACGAGCTTCGGGTAGAAGAAGGTGCTCTTCTGGGGCATCTTTTCACCGGTTTCCGCAACGGCCTTCACCTCGTCGACGCGCGTCGGATTGAGGAGGAAGCCGAGCTGGGCTTCTCCCGCCTCGACGGCCTCGAGTAGAGACGCGGTGCTCTTGAAGTAGCGCAGGTTCCGCTGCGTCTCCTGGGCCGCGGCGTCGATCCCGAGGAGCCGCTCCAGGACCAGGGAGTGGAGGACGGTGACGTCGAGGGTCCGGAGCACGGCCGGCGCCCCGGCCGCGACCCGCTCCATGATCGCCTCGTCGCGGAGTTCCAGGAGCCACAGGCGCCCGGTGCCGTGGGCGGCGAGGCCGAAGCGGTGACGGGCACCGTGCCATGCCATGAGGCGCTTGAGCTCGCGGACCCCTCCGGTGACCTCTTCGATCCGGAGGTGCTCCCCCGCCCTCTCGAGGAAACGGGCGAGCTCGAAGTCCCGAAGGCCGAAGACGGCCCGGTGGGTGGGCAGAACGGTGAGCCCCGGCGCCCAAAGGTTCGCGAAGTACATCAGCACGTAATTCCAGGGCTCACGGCCGGTGAAGCCGGGGTTCTGCTCCCGCATCAGGTCGCGGTACGCGAGCGAGGTCTCGTACCGGTGATGCCCGTCGGCGATGAAGAAACTCCTCCCCTTCATCGTCTCGGAGATCCCGCGGAGCACCTCCCGGTCCGTGACCCGCCAGAGCCGGGTGACCACCCCGTCGTCCATGCGGACGGTGATGAGGGGCTCCGCTCGATCCGCGACAGCCTCCACGAGCTCCTGGGTAGCCCCAGCGGGGTCGTCGTAGAGGCTGAAGATGGGACTGAGGTTCGTCCGGCAGGCACGGGTCAGCTCGAGCCGATCCGCCTTGGGGCCGGCGAGGGTCTTCTCGTGGGGCCGGTAGAGTCCCGACTCCAGCCCTTCGAGCCGCACCGTGGCGAGGAAGCCCTTGCGGGTCTTCAGCTCGCCCTCGACCCGGTAGTCCTCCTCGGTGTAGTAGACGGCGGGCTCGACCTCCCGGATCAGGACGCCCTGCGCGAGCCACCCTGTCAGGAGCCGTGAGGCCCGCGTGTACCGGTTCTCCTCCGGCCCATCTTCGGGCAAGACCTGGCCATAGTCCACGCGCACGACGTTATAGGGGCTCCGGCGGTACAGCTCCGCCTGGAGCTCGCCGCCGATGACGTCGTAGGGGGGGCTGACGACGAGGTCGAAGTCCTCAACCCGACTCGGGTTGTACCGGATTCCGCGAAAGGGCTGAACATCCATGGGCGGTGCTCCTCCGGGGGGCTGCTCTGGGGAGCGTCGTTAGCTATCACACCGAAGCCTTGCACGCAAGGCTTCGGAATTCGGAATTCGGAATTCGGAATTCCGAATCCATGCCCTCTCTAAAACTTGCACATAGCAACATTTGAAGGTACTCTCTCGCGTGAGATGAGCATGCACGGCTTTCAAAACGAACTCCAACTCTTCGTTCGCCGGTTCGGGCTCCTGAACGCGGCGTGCTGCGACCAGTGCTGCGGCGAGAGCGTGTCGCTCGTCCAGAGTCACGTCCTCGCGGTCATCCGGAGCCTCGACTGTCCGTCCATCCAGGAAGTCGCCGGGGAGCTCGGCGTCGACGTCACCACCTTCAGCCGCCAGGTCAAGCGCCTCGAGGCGAAGGGGCTCGTCTGCCGGCGGGTATCGCCGGAGGACCGCCGCGTCAACCGCCTGCTCTTGACCGACGAAGGCGCGCGCGTCCTCGGCCAGATCGACCGTTTCATGGCAACGCGGATCGAGGCGATCCTCGGCTCGATGACGCCCTTCGAACGGGAAGTGACGGTCCGCTCCCTGGAGGCGCTGAACCGCGCGATGGGAGCCGCCGGCTCCTGCTGCGGGCCATCTATTTGCAATATGCAACAGGATGAAACACTGGAGGAGAACCGATGAGCGAGAAGCGGCCCGACCCGATCGACCTCCCGGACCTCCGCGGGCTCCCCCGCGCGGAGCGCGCGACTCCGCCCCAGGCGGAGTGCCTCTGAGGGCCCCGCGACCTCGCTGGAAGCGGGGTAATCACGGAGAAGGTGCCCGGGTTTCTGGAGTGGGTTCCCGCGGGTACGAAGAGGGCAGCCCGCGTCTCTTCGGAGCTTCGGCTCTCGGACCGCCTCGGCACGTTGAAGGCGCGCTGGGGCGTGCGCCGGATGTCGTACAGCGTACCGGCGGGCCTCTACGCCGTGGGCCGCCCGGACGCGGGAGCGCCGGTGGTGGTCACGGCCAACTACAAGATGACGTACGACCTGGTGCGGCGCTCGCTCGCCGGCCGGAACGCCTGGCTGCTCGTCCTGGAGACCTTCGGCATCAACGTGTGGTGCGCGGCCGGGAAGGGGACGTTCGGAACGGAGGAGCTCGTCCGGCGCATCGAAGCGACGGGGCTCGGTGAGGTGGTGTCTCATCGGTGCCTCCTCCTGCCGATCCTCGGCGCACCGGGCGTGGCGGCACACGAGGTGAGGAAGCGGACCGGCTTCCAGGTGCGCTATGCCGCCCTCCGGGCCGCGGACCTGCCCGCCTATCTGGACAACGGCTTGGTCACCGCTCCGGCGATGAGAGAGCTCACCTTCACCCTTCGAGAACGCATGGCGCTGGTGCCGGTGGAGCTCGTCCAGGCGACGCTCCCGACCCTCGTCATCGGCGCCCTCGCCTTCTGCCTCGGGACGGCCCTGGCGGGGTGGTCTCCGGCTGCGGGGCTCGGCGCAGCCGCGGCGCTCGTCGGCGCCATGCTCGCAGGCACGGTGGCGGTGCCCGCCCTCCTCCCCTGGCTGCCCGGTCCGAGCTTCGCTTTGAAAGGTGCGGTCGCCGGCGTCCTCTGGGCTGCCCTCTGTTACCTGGCGGGAGGGGGAGCGGGCGGACTCGGCGGAGCGGCGCTCTTCCTGGCGCTCCCCGCGGTGAGCGGCTTCTTCGCCCTGAACTTCACCGGAAGCACCCCCTTCACCTCCCTCTCGGGGGTAAAGCGGGAGCTTCGGCTCGCGATGCCGCTCCTGGCGGCTGGCTTCGGCTCCGGGGCCCTGGCGTGGCTCGCGGGCCACTTGCTGTGACCGAGGAAGTCCGATGAGAGGCTTCGCCTATCTGAAGAACGTCTCCACGTTGACGCTCGACCCCGAAGGCTGTGCGGGCTGCGGCGCGTGCACCGAGGTCTGCCCGCACCAGGTGCTCGCCATGGACGGAAGGAAGGCCCGGATCCTGGCGCTCGACAACTGCATGGAGTGCGGGGCCTGCGCCAGGAACTGCCCTACGGGAGCCGTACGGGTAGAAGCGGGAGTCGGCTGCGCCGCGGGCCTGATCGCCCAGTGGCTTCGCGACCGCGGAGCCGCGGCGAAGAGCAGTTGTTGTTGAGTGATCGGTTATCGGTTATCGGTTGTTGGTTATCGGTTGTTGGTTATCGGTTATCGGTTGTTGGTTTTCGGTTATCGGTTTTCGGTTGGTCTTCGGGCTCTTGCTCCTGACAACCGAGAACCGCTCTTCCGGGCTCTTGCTCCTGACAACCGAGAACCGAGAACCGCTCTTCCGGGCTCTTGCTCCTGACAACCGAGAACCGATAACCGCTCTTTCGGGCTCTTACTCCACGCGCCTGCGAAGCAGCGCTTCCCACGCCGCCGCGGCGGCCGTGATGCCGATGACGTCGCTGCCCAGATCGCCGAACTCGGCGGTCCTCCCGAACCAGGGCTGACTCACCTCGTCGAAGACGCCGTAGAGCAGTAGGCCAATGACGACCACGCAGAGCCGGCGCCCCCGCGCTACGCCAAAGGCCGTCAAGGCGGCGCTGAGCACGAGGCCCAGGCCCAGGTACCCGAACGTATGCACCAGCTCGTCCTTCGAGCCGACGTCTACCACGTCGCCCGGAAGGTGCGTCAACGTGAACGCACCGGCCAAGTAGGCGAAGAAGCCCCCGAGGAGCCTTCTGGGGTGCCCCAGGAGGAGCTCCAGGGCGTGCTTCACCGCTTCAACTCCGGGGTGCCCGCCCGAGGGGCGCAGCGCTGCCGCAGGAGCTCGACGGCGACGGGTACCAGGGAGACCGCGACGATGCCGAGGATCACCAGCGTGAAGCGCTCTCGGACGACGGGGATGTTGCCGAAGAAGTACCCCGCGCCGACGAACAGGAGGACCCACGCGATCCCCCCGGCGACGTTGTAGGCGAGGAAGTGCCCGTAGTCCATCCGGCCGATTCCCGCCACAAAGGGCGCGAAAGTCCGAACGATGGGGATGAACCGGGCCAGGACGATCGTCTTCCCGCCGTGCTTCTCATAGAACCGGTGCGTCCGCTCCAAGTGGTCCTTGCGCAGGAGCCTCCCGGTCTCCTTGTGGAAGATCCCCGGCCCTACCCAGTAACCCGCCCAATAGTTGACGGTATCTCCCAGAATCGCCGCCACGATGAGGACGACGCAGAGGGGCACGACCGCCATGTCTCCGAACCCGGCGAACGTACCGGCAGCGAAGAGGAGCGAGTCGCCCGGCAGGAAGGGCGT
>JACRCS010000041.1 GCA_016218905.1 Deltaproteobacteria bacterium | reverse complement strand
CATGCCCGCCTACCTCTCCGAGTGGTTCGGCGCCATGGACATCTCCGTGACCCAGGTGATCATGGAGTTTACGGGGATGAACGACCTCCTCACCCAGGCCATCGGCCAGGTCGCGGGAGTGATCTCGGGCATGGCTGAAGAGAGCCGGCCCGTGGATTCGCTGCGCCTTCCGCAGCCGGCGGTTGCCGTCACCGAGATCGGGTTCAGCCCGAGGTGCAGCCACCGCGTGGGAGAGCTCCTGGAGGCCAAGGGCTACCACGTCTACCCTTTCCACGCCCAGGGCATCAGCGAGCGCGCCATGGACCGGCTGATCGACCAGGGCTTCTTCCAGGGGTTGATCGATATCGTGCCGGCGGGCCTGGTCGAGGAGCTCTTCCAGGGCAACCGCGCCGCCGGGCTGGAGCGCCTGGACGCCCCCTGCCGGACGGGCATCCCCCAGGTCCTGGCTCCGTGCACCCTGAACCTCACCGGCTGCGGGCCGACCCGGAAGAACGGAGCCGAGTACTGGTCACGGGAGCGCGTCCTCAAGATCGATGCGCTGCGGGCGATGACCCGCTACAATGCCGACGAGCTGCGCAGGGGCGCCGAGGCGTACGCCGAAAAGCTCAACGCTGCCACCGGACCGACGAAGTTCCTCTTTCCCCTGCGGGGGTGGTCGGCCATCGATGCGCCCGGCAGCTGCCTCCACGACCCGGACCAGGACCGGATCTTCGTGGACGCCCTTCGCCGGCGCCTGAAGCGCGAAGTGGAACTCGTCGAGCTCGACTGCAACCTGGAGGACCCGGTGTTTGCCGAGGCCCTGGTGGACAGTTTCCACGAAGCCTTCCGGATGAGGGCTCGAAACGCCGGGGGCGCCGACTGCGCCAAACAGGAGTACGCTACATGATCACCGCACTCGTGCTGTTCCGCGTGGGGGAGCCAGTCGACCTGGAGACCGCCCGATCGAACTTCTCGGCTTCGGCTCACAAGTACCAGGGGGTACCCGGGCTGATCCGGAAGTACTTCCTCGTGGACGAGGATCGGGTGAGCCTGGGCGGCGTCTACCTGTGGCGCTCGAAGGAGGACGCCGAGCGGTTCTTCACAGACGCTCTGATCCGCTCGATCACCGAAAAGTACGGCTCGGCACCCTCCATCACCTACTTCGAAACTCCGGTGGTAGTCGACAACCGCTCCGAAGCGGGCGCCTGATGGGGGCGCTGATCTTCGACCTTGAGGGCCCCGTCACCGAAACGGTCTTGACGCAGTAAAACACCGTTGCTCTGCGCGCGTTGACCCTCCCTCTCCGAAGGTTATACACTGCCGCGAGTGGTTTTGACGTCTTCGCTCGCGGTGCGTGAATGACGGGATTTTCCGAGAATCCATCGACGAATCCGACCGCGACGAGCCGGGCCGTCATGCGCCCGCGCAGGTCGAAGCTGAGCCCGCCCGTGGCCGGAGCGTCCGTGATTGCTCGTTTCCGGCTGGAGGAGTGGGTTCAGCGCGCTTCTCGGGCCAGCGTCGCCGTCCTGCGTGCCCCCGCGGGTTTCGGCAAGACGATCATCATGCTGCAGCTGCTGGAGAGGCTGGAGCGGCTGGGCCGGGCGACCGCCTGGCTGACGCTCGACAGGGGAGACAACGACCTGGGCCGCTTCCTGGCCGGCCTTCTCGCCTCCCTCCAAAGGATCGACCCCAGCCTCGACCCCACCGCCTTCGACCGGGAAAGCTTCGAAACCGAGAGCGTCCTGCTGAACGTCCTCGACTGGGTCGCGAGCTACCCGGAACCCTTCGCTCTGTTCCTCGATGACGGCGAGGTGGTCCGGAACCCCGAGGTCCACGCAGTCCTGCGGCAGCTCAGCCAGGAGCTGCCGCCGAGGGGGCTGCTCGTCCTCGCCGCGAGGGAGCTTCCGGATCTGGGCCTGGGACGCCTGCGGGTGAGCGGGCGATTGCTGGAGATCGGCCCGGAAGACCTCCGGTTTGCCTCCGGGGAGGCGGCCTTGTTCCTCCGGTCGGCGAGGGGGCTCCCGCTGGCGGACGACGAGGTCCTCCTCATCCACAGGAAGGCCGAGGGCTGGGCAGCCGGGCTCCAGCTGGCTGCCCTGGCCCTGGCGGGCCGCGACGACAAGATGGCCCTCATCGACTCGATCTCGGGATCCTTCGTGGAGATCTCGGAGTACCTGGCCGAGGAGGTGCTTTCCCGGCAACCCGAGGATGTTCGGGACTTCCTGATGCGGACGAGCATCCTCGAGCGACTCTCCGGTCCGCTCTGTGATGCCGTGCTGGGCGGCACGGGCGGCTACCGGATGCTCTCCTATCTGGAGCGGGCGAACCTCTTCCTGATGCCGCTCGACGAGGAGCGGCGCTGGTATCGCTACCACTACCTTTTCGCCAAGTTCCTGAGAGGGCGCCTGGAGCACGACCGGCCCGAGGCGCCGCGGGACCTCCACCAGCGCGCCGCGGACTGGTTCTCGGCCCGGGGGGCACCGGATGAGGCGGCAAACCATGCGCTCTCCGCCGGAGACACGGACCGTGCCGCCTCGCTCGTGGCGGACTGCGCCCTGGAGCTCGTTCGGGCGGGCCGGCTCCGGACCGTGAAGGATTGGGTGGAGCGGCTGCCCGACGAGGCGGTGGACCGCCATCCCCAGCTGCGCATCGCCCTCTGCTGGGCATTCGCCTTCCGGCACCGGTACGCCGAGGCCAGCGCCCTCTTCGAGCGGATCCAACGAAGTCTCGACCCCCAAACGGTCGATCCCGCCAGCATGGACGACCTTCGCGCCCTCGAGCCGCTGCTGGTCTCCATGACGGATCGGGTCGGAGACTGCCTCCGGGTGGCCCAGTCCAACCTGGAGAAGTGCTCGGATCGCGCCTCCTTCGCCCGGGGGGTGCTCCAGCTCATCTGCGCGTGCCATCTCCTGGAGGTGGGGGACTACCCCGCGGCGCAGCGGTTCCTGAGGGCCTGCCAGCGGGACAACGCTCGCACCGGGAGCGCCCTCAGCGCGGTCTACGGGGAGTGTTTTTCGGGCGCCCTCCACCTGATGCAGGGCAGGCTGGGAGAAGCGCTCGATCATTACCGTTCGGCGTACGCCCGGGTGAAAGGGGTGCTGCCGGGGTACAGCGTGATTGGGGCGGTGGCGGCCATCTTCCTCGCTGAGGCCCTCTATGAGCGCAACGAGCTGGAGGAGGCGGAGCGCCTCTTGCTCGAGTGCCGCGACCTGTTTTCCGAGTGCATGCCGCCGGACGTGATGATGATCGGCTACGTCACCCTGGCGCGCCTTCGCCTGGTCCGGCGAGACGCCGGCGGAGCCGCCGCGCTCCACGAGGAGGCGGAGCGGATCGCCAGGCAGCGGGGCCTCCCCAGGTTCGCCGCGACGATCCACCTGGAGCAGGCCCGAGTGGCCCTCGGCCGCGGCGAGGTGGCGGCGGCCCAGGCGGCCTCCGACCGGGAAGAAGATCGAGCGGTGTGGGAGGAGTTCGAGGGCTGGGGTCGCCTCGCCAACGATGTGGAGACCCCGGTGGTGAGCGCCCTGCGCCGGATGGTCGGAAAGGGCGAGGCCGCCGGCGCCCTCCCCCGCCTGCGGTCCGAGCTCGAGCGGGCAGAGGTTTCCCTTCGAAGCCGCCGGGCTCTGGGGATCCGGGTCCTCCTCGCCGAGGCGCTCGCGGCCACCGGGGACCGCAGGGGCGCCCTGCGGGTCCTGCGGGAGGCCCTCCACCACGGAAGCCGGGAGGGCTTCATCCGCCCCTTTGCCGACGCGGGAAGCGGAGTGCTCTCGCTCTTGCGGGACCTCCGGGAGGCGTGCGAGGCGGCGGAGGGCGGTGACGGCTACGCCGCCTATCTCGACCGCATCCTGGCGGCCGCCGGAGAGATCTCTGCCCCTCCGATCGAGGCGGTGAAGGGCGAAGCCTGGCCCTTCGAGGCGCTCACGAGCCGCGAAGTCGAGATCATCCGCATGGCGTCCGCGGGCTACTCGAACAAGGCCCTGGCCGAGCGCCTCTTCGTCTCCGTCCCCACCGTCAAGTACCATCTGCGCAACATCAACGTGAAGCTCCGCTCCGCGAATCGGACGGAGGCGATCGCGAAGGCGCGGCGATACGGGTTGATTGGTTGAGCCCTACGACGATCCGGCTGCCGCGCTCGAAATCCAACCCGCCCGTAGCGGGCGCCACCCTCGTCGAGCGAGCCCGGCTCGGCGAATGGTTTCGGCGAGCCGAAGGGGCGAGCCTGGTCCTCCTGCACGCGCCGGCGGGCTTCGGCAAGACCACAGTGATGCTGCAACTCCTCGAGCGGTTCACCCGGCAGGGCCGGGCCACGGCGTGGCTCACGCTCGACGCTGCGGACAACGACCTGGGCCGCTTCCTCGCGGGGCTGCTGGCCGCCCTCCAGAAGATGGACCCTTCTCTGGACCCGGACGCCTTCGAACGGGAGGCCTTCGAGACCGAGAGCGCGCTCCTGAACATCCTCGACTGGGCCGCCGGCTACCCTTCTCCCTTCGCCCTCTTCCTCGACGATGCCGATGCGGTCCGGAACCCGCAGGTTGGCGCAGCGATCCGAAGCCTGGCCGAGGACCTCCCGCCGGAGAAGTCGCTCCTGCTCGCCACGCGGGAGGTTCCGGAGCTGGGGCTGAGCCGGCTTCGGGTCCGGGGCCGGCTGCTCGAGATCGGGCCCGACGAGCTCCGCTTCGCCCCGGCGGAGGCCCGGGAGTTTCTGCAGAGGGGGTGCGCCCTGGCCCTGGACGATGAGGAGGCGGCGACGCTCAACCGAAACGTGGAGGGGTGGGCTGCAGCGCTGCAGCTGGCGGCCCTCGCCCTCGCCGGCCGCAGCGATCACAGGGCGTTCATCGACTCCTTCTCGGGCGCCTTCAGCGACGTCGGTGACTACCTGGCCGAGGAGGTGCTCTCCCGCCAGCCCGAGGAGGTCCGCGGCTTCCTCCTTCGGACGAGCGTGCTCGACCGCCTCTGCGCTTCCCTCTGCGATGCCGTGGTAGGGGGCACAGGCGGGGGACGACTCCTCTCGCACCTGGAGCGGGCGAACCTCTTCCTCGTGCCCCTGGATCCGGGACGGCAGTGGTACCGGTATCACAACGTCTTCCGGGAGTTCCTCCGGGGCCGCCTCGAGCGCGACCAGCCCGGCGCCGCCCGCGAGCTCCATCTGGCCGCCTCCCAGTGGTTTGCCGACCGGGGGAGCACCGAGGAGGCGGCTGCCCACGCTCTGGCTGCCGAGGACCTGGACCGCGCCGCCGGCCTCGTGGCCGAGTGCGCGATGGAGTTGGTGCGGCGCGGGCAGGTGGACACGGTCGACGCGTGGGCAAGCCGTTTCCCCCCGCAGACCCTGGCCCGCTACCCCCAGCTGCGCATCGCCCTGTGCTGGGCCCTCGCGCTCCGGCACCGGTACGCCGAGGCGAACGCCGTCCTCGATCAGATCCGAGGGAGTCTCGAACCGAGCGCGCCAGTCGACCCCCGGACCCTCGACGAGGTGTACTCGCTGGAGGTCTTCTGCCTGGAGGACCGAGGGGAACAGTGCCTGCGCCTGGCGCAGAAGAATCTCGCCAAGATCGCGGACCGTCGCTCCTTCGCCGGAGGGGTGCTCCTCAACGTCCTCGGCCTGCGGCTGTTGGAAGCCGGCCAGTTCGACGAGGCGGTGCGGATCCTGGGGTCTGGGCGGGAGAGCCACCGGCACACCGGGAGCATCCTGGGCGCCAACTACGCCGAGTGCTTCCTGGGAGCGCTGGAGTTCACCCAGGGGCGCTTGCGCGACGCTCTGGCCCGGTACCGCGCGGCCTACCAGCATGTCAGGGAGGTCCTCCCCACCTACAGCCTCCCCGGCGCGGTGGCTGCGGCCTTCCTGGCCGAGGCCCTCTACGAGGTGGACGAGAAAGACCAAGCGGCGGAGTTGCTCGACGGATTCCGCCACCTCTTCCCGGAGCTCCAGCAGCTCGACGCGATGCTGATCGGGTGCATCACCCGGGCTCGCATCTACGAGACCCGGGGGCAGCCCGCCAAGGCGGCGGCGGTCCTCGCCCGTGCGGAGCGGATCGCCGAGGAGCGGGGGTCCCGCCGCGCCCGCGCCACTCTCCGGTGGGAGAGGGTCCGGCTCGCCCTGCAGCGCGGGGACACTGCGGCCGCGGAGGGGGAGGCCCGGGAGCTGGGGGATACCGGCCTGGAGGGCGCTCCCGCGGGCTGGATCCCGCCCGCCAACGACCCCGAGACGCCGGAGCTGGGGAGGCTTCGCCTGATGGTGCGAACCGGGGGCGCACGCCGGGCGCTGCCGCGCCTCCGCTCGGAGCTCGAGGCGGCCGAGGCCCTCCACCGCCGGCGCCGGGCCCTGAAGCTGCGCATCCTCCTGGCCGAGGCGCTGGCCGCGGTGGGCGAAGAGGCGTCCGCCTTGTCCGAGCTTCGGGAGGCCGTGTCGTTCGGGAGCCGCGAAGGCTACGTTCGCAGCTTCCTCGATGAAGGACGCACGGTTCTCTCCCTCCTCGGAGCGCTTCGGGACGCCTGGGGAGCGGAAGAGACCCACGAGGCGGGCGTCATCGAGCACGTGGGGCGTCTCCTCGCCGCCGGCCGCGAGGTGGCTCCCGCCGGTCCGACCGGCGACGCAGCTCCCGCCTGGCCCTTCGAGAGCCTCACGGACCGCGAGATCGAGATCCTCCGGCTCGCCTCCGCCGGGTACTCCAATCGAGCCCTCGCCGACCGGCTCTTCGTCACCGTCGCGACCGTCAAGTACCACCTGCGCAACGTTAATCTCAAGTTGCACGCCGAGAACCGGACCGAGGCCATCGCCAAGGCGAGACGGCTCGGCCTGATTTCCTGATCTTCGGCGTCTCCTCCCCTCCCCCGGTTGCGTCTCTTCAGTACGACGTTTGATCCATCCTAGCCTTTGGGATAGGTGTTCCTCTCCCGAACTATCCCTCGGGTTGGGGGGCCATGCCGGTGTCGCGTTCTATAGTTCTGCCAGCTCGGAGGATTCCGGGGCTCGCGCCGGCGCGGGCATATCGCCCGCTCCCCATGGACAGGAGGGTTTGAAATGGCCCGCGGACACACCCCGCTCGTCGTGGGCGAGCTGGTCGAGGAGCGAGCCCGAAGGCTCGGAGACAAGGTCTTCCTGCGCTTCAAGGACCAGGCGTTCACCTACGCGCAGATCGATCGCTTGTCCAATCGGTGCGCGAACGCGTACCAGCGGCTCGGGATCGGCAAGGGCGACAAGGTGAGCATCATGCTCCCCAACTGCCCCGAGTTCCTGCACCTCTGGTTCGGTGCCGCAAAGATCGGAGCCGTGGAGGTCCCGGTCAACACGTCGTATAAGGGCGAGTTCCTCCGCCACATCGTGGATCAGTCCGACTCCAGGATCCTCGTGATCCATCGGGACTACCTCGACCGTCTGCCGCTCATCCAGGATGACTTAAAGAAGCTGGAACGGGTCGTCGTCTTGGGAGGGGCTCCGGGCGGCGAGCCGCAGGCCCTGAAGATCCCGGTTGCCAGCTTCGAGGAGTTCTTCGAGGCCCCGGAGACTCCCGTCGAGGTGAAGGTGGATCCCTGGGACGCCCACAGCATCATCTACACCTCCGGCACCACGGGGCTCTCCAAGGGTGCTCTGAACCCCCACAAGATGTGGGTCATCGTCGCCCAGAGGATGCTCGAGTGCCGCGAAGGGACAAAGGACGACGTCTTCTACACGTTCCTCCCCCTGTACCACATGAACGCCCAGGTCCTCACGACGCTGACGGCCATGATCGCCGAGGCCCAGATGGTGCTCGCCGACCGGTTCAGCGCGTCGGGCTTTTGGGAGGAGATCCGCCGGTACGGGGCCACCCAGTTCAACTACCTGGGGGCCGTCATCCCGATCCTCGCGAAGCAGCCGGAGCGACCGGACGACGCCGCCAACCCGGTCCGGGTCGCCTTCGGTGCGGGGTGCCCGCAGAACGTGATGGAGCAGGTGGAGAAACGCTTCGATCTGACCTGCATGGAGGGGTTCGGCATGACCGAGATCGGCATCCCCATCCATGTCCGCATGAACGACCGGCGGCCGGGCTCCTGCGGGAAGAACCTTGATATCTACGAGATCAAGCTCGTCGACGACCACGACGTCGAGGTCCCCGTGGGCGAGCCCGGAGAGATCATCTTCCGCCCCCAAGAACCGTTCACGATGATGCTCGAGTACTACAACATGCCGGACAAGACCCTCGAGGCCTTTCGGAACCTTTGGTTCCACTCCGGGGACTTGGCGAAGAAGGACGCGGACGGCTACTACTACTTCGTAGACCGCAAGAAGGATTCGCTGCGGCGAAGGGGCGAAAACATCTCCTCCTTCGAGGTGGAGCGCGCCATCAACACCCATCCGGTAGTGCTGGAGTCCGCAGCCGTTGCGGTGAAGTCCGAGCTCGCCGAGGACGAGGTCAAGATTTGCGTCGTCCTGAGGCCGGATTGTGCAGTAGATCCGGCCGATCTCATCCATTACGCAGCGGAGCGGATGCCCTACTTTGCGGTGCCGCGGTACGTCGAGTTCATGGAAAGCCTTCCGAAGACGCCGACAGAGCGGACGCAGAAGTATCTGTTGAAGCAGGCCGGGGTGACCCCGAACACGTGGGATCGGGAACAGGCTGGGGTGAAGGTGGCTAGGTCGTGAGGGGGCGGTCAGACTCAAGGGTGGGCTCCGCCCCGCATAAGCGCTCAAATAAGCAAAGCGTTCATCTCGTAGGTTGGGTTGAGCGCAGCGAAACCCAACAGATACCTTCGACGGACGGCGGGTCTCGTAGGTTCTTGGAGAGCATCGTCGCCGGGCGCATTGTTGGGTCTCGTTCCTCGACCCAACCTACGATTGGCTATCGCCTTATTTGAGCGCTTATGGAGGGCTCCGCCCACCGGTACGAAGGCACATGGTGGGCTGAGCCCACCCTACTTTGAGGAGGCGCTGCCCATGCGGCCCGTCTACGTAGTCGGCATCGGGATGACCCCGTTCGGTAAGCATCTGGACAAGAGCATCAAAGAACTCACCACCGAATCCGTCCGCTCGGCACTGGACGATGCCGGCCTGGTGAAGGAGGACCTCCAGGCCGCCTGGTTTGCGAACTCCACTTGGGGGTTCTTCACGGAGCAGAACTTCGTGCGGGGTCAGGTTGCGTTCAAGGGCATCGGTCTGCAGGGCATTCCCATTATCAATGTCGAGAACGCGTGCGGCGGGGGCGCAACTGCGCTCCACTCCGCCTGGCTCGGGGTGGCCTCTGGCCTGCACGAGTGCGCCCTGGCGGTGGGCACCGAGAAACTGTGGCATGAGGACAAGACGAAATCCTTCCGCGCGCTGCTCGGGGGGAGCGACCTCGAAGAGCTGGACGAGTTCCTCGACCGCTGGAAGGAAGTCGGGGCGCCTCCGGTGCCGGGGATGCCTCCCGAAGTCGCTGCCGCCGAAGCCGCCGCCGAAGGGAACGGGAGCCCCATCTTCACCATGGACCTGTACGCGCACATGACCCGCGGCCACATGAAGCAGTTCGGAACCACCCAACGGCAGGTCGCGAAGATCGCTTCCAAGAACCACTACCACGGCTCCCTGAACCCTCTCGCCATGTATCGCAAAGAGATGACCGTCGACGAGATCCTGGCCGGGAGGGCCATGACCTGGCCCGTCACGGTTCCCATGTGTGCGCCGATCTCAGACGGCAGCGCAGCCGCGATCGTCTGCTCCGGCGAGTTCCTGAAGCGCGCCGGGCGAGCACGGCCCGTGAAGATCCTCGCCTCGGTCGTCGGTTCCCACACCCCTCGCCCCTTCTCCGCTTGGCAAGAGGACGCGGTCCGCACCGTGTCTCGAAAGGCGTACGACCTTGCCGGTGTAGGGCCGGAGGACATGGACCTGGCCGAGGTGCACGACGCTTCCGCTTTCGGGGAACTGCGCGTCAGCGAGGGCTTGGGGTTCTGTGAACCGGGCGGCGGGGGACCCTTGGCGGAGTCCGGTGCGACCACTCTCGGCGGCAGGATACCCATCAATGTCTCGGGAGGACTCGCCTCACGTGGACATCCCCTGGGTGCTACCGGAGTCGCGCAGATCTACGAACTGGTGACCCAGTTGCGCGGCGAGGCAGGCAGGCGGCAAGTGGAGGGGGCCAGGCTTGGGATCGCGGAGAACGGCGGCGGGTTCGTGTACTTTGAAGAGGCTTCGATGCACGTCCACATCCTCGAGAAGGTTCCGCAATATGTCTAGGCAAGAAAAGGTGGTCGATGTCCTGGTCGCCGGAGGCGGACCCGCAGGCGCTGCCGCAGCCAGGCATTGTGCCGGAGCAGGGCTCTCTACCCTCGTGTTGGAGCGCAGGAAGCTACCCAGGGACAAGGTCTGCTCCGGCATGCTCATGGGGCGCTGGGCTTGCGAGCTCGTAGAGGGCGTCTTTGGACCGCTACCGGATGAAGTGCTCGCGGCCCCGAAGGTTCTCGTCGGCCACAAGATCCACGTGGCCGGCGCCGAACCGGTAGCCTTCGGCATGAGGACTCCCATCGCGTGGCGCAAGCACCTCGATGGCTGGATGGTGCGGAGGGCGCGGGACGAGGGGGCGGAGTTCTGGGAAAGCTCCCACGTGGTGGAAATGTCCCCCGAGGGCGGGCGCTATCGTGCGAAGGTCGTCAGAGCCCGCGAGGAGGTGGTCGTCTCCGCCGGATACCTGATCGGCGCCGAGGGCGCCGCTTCTCCGACGAGAAAGGCCCTCTTTCCCGACCTGCAGGTCCGGTACTCCAAGCCGCTGCGGGAGATCTACCCGGGCTCCCTCGCTCTGGAGCCGGACTACTACCATTGGTTCTTCCCGAAGGGGCAGATGCGGCCCCGTTTCGGAGTCAACCACAAAGACGACGTCTTCATGATCGAGGGACGCGACATCCTGGACCTGCGGGAGGACATCCGGCGCATCTTGGGTCCCGCGAACTTCGCGCCCGGAAGTCGCCCCGTCCTGCGAGACGGCTGCATGATCGCCGTCCTTCACAATGAGCTCCTCTCGGGACGGTTCCGTCCCGGAGTCGGGAACTGCCTCCTCGTAGGCGACGCGGCTGGGCTGATCCTTCCCATCACGTTCGAAGGCATCTCCACCGCGGTTTGGAGCGGAACGCTGGCCGGCGAGGCCGTCCTGGAGGCCGCTTCGGGCAAGGGTACGGCGATGGATGGCTACGGCGAACGGCTCCGCCCCGTGCTCGCCATGATCGAGCGCTTCAAAGGCCTCGAGGCAGGGCTCACCGCGAGAGAAGCGCAGGGCCCCGCTCCCCTGGCCGAGGCGCTGGCCGAAGCGTACCAGGCCGCAGAGAGCTGAGCCTATCGAACCTGTGCCCGCGAAGAATTTCCGTTCGTATTCCAAGTCTCGCGTTGCGGGGGAGGAAGTCACCCCGGCTTGCCTTGAACCGGCAGGTCGTATCGCAGAGGAGGTAGGAATGGGTAGATCGAGCGCTTCTCGCTGGAAGGGATTGGGTTTCGGGTTTGTCTTGGCGTTGGCGGGTCTGGGGTCGAGCCCTTCCTGGGCGAACTTGCCCTTCGCGGGGCAGCACTATCCGAACGGGGCGGAGGACTTCCTCTCGGGGGCCCTGCCTCCGCCGGGCTTCTACATGAAGGACTACCTGGCTTCGGTGCAGAAGTTCAGGCTCCTGGACGACGACGGGAACAAGATCCCGGTCGACCTGAAAGTCAACCTGACCGTCGCCGTGCCCCGCTTCATCTGGATGACACCCACGAAGGTCCTCGGTGGCATCTTGGGGACGTATGCAGTCTTTCCGCTTTACTGGTCCGATGTCCGCTCGAATGGTCTCGGCATCGACTCGCGTGATTCGGGGCTCGGTGACATCGCCTGGGCCCCCTTGATCTCCTGGCACTTCGGGCCGAGCTTCCACTTGGCCGTCGCGGAGGAAGTGGTCTTCCCGTCGGGGAACTACCGCGCGGGGGATCCCGCTTCCCAGATTCTGAGCAAGAACCACTGGACTTTCGAGACGGTACTAGCCGCCACCTATATCTGGAAGGGCTTCGACGTATCGGTGAAGGCCATGTACGACTTCAACACCAAGAATGACAACTATCTCCTCGGAGTACCCGGGGTAGGCGCCTTCGAGGGGGAGTTGCAGCCGGGGCAGGAGTTCCACTTCGACTGGGCTCTCAGCTACGCTCGGACTGAGGCCCTCCGGTACGGCATCTCGGGGTACGCCTACTGGCAGGTGACCAAAGATGAATTCGAGAGCGCCGTGACCGGTACGATCAAGGGCGACAAAGGAGAGATCTTCGCGGCCGGCCCCACCATCAAGTACTGGCCCAATCAAGGCCGTTTCAGCGCGACGTTGAAGCACCAGCGGGAGTTCGGTGCCAAGAACCTCCCCGAGGGGCAGCTCACGTGGCTGAACCTGATCTGGGCCTTCTAGGCAGTCCATCCGGAAAGTGCCTTTCCGGATGGAGTTGACAGTTTTCAGTTCTCAGTCGTCAGCTCGCAGGCCCTTCCTCCGCCCCTCGACGGGAAGCTGACGTCGAGGGGTCTTTCCTTCGAGCGCTTGCGTCGCCGGGGGGCGTGCCGAGCGACCCACGCCGCCATCCCGCACGGCCGCAGCCCGTGCCAAAAAAGATTTGCTCCTCAGGAGAACACCTGCACCTGAAACTCTGTTCGCGCCAGATGGCCCGACACTACCACTTCGACGGGTACGGCTGCGGCTTCTGTCAGACGGGGATCCCCTGCGAGTCAGCGATACCGAAGGGCCTGAGGCGGAAGGGGCAGAAGACCGGCTGACGATGGGACGCCGGACGCGGAGCTTGGACCTCCGCGTCAGAGATCGGCGAGGACTTCTTCGCCCGGCCCGGGCTCTGGACCGCAGGAGGTCGGTTTCGGGAGGGTGAAGTAGAAGCGGCAGCCCTCGCCGGTCTCGCTCTCTACCCAGATGCGGCCCGAATGGGCCAGGATGACCCGTTCGACGATGGCGAGGCCGAGGCCGACTCCGCCTCCCGCTCCCCGGTGGAAGAGGCGGAAGACGTCGCGGGCGCGCTCGGGCTCGATGCCGATCCCGTTGTCCTTCACGCAGAAGAGGTGGGAGCCGTTCTCGTCGCCGATGCAGGAGACTTCGACCTCGGGCTTCTCCCCCGGCTTCGCGTAATGGACGGCGTTCTCAATCAGGTTCTTGAAGACCCTCCCGAGCTCCATCGGCCTGCCCCGGACCGCGGGCGGGATCCTGCGGTAGGAGAGCTCGGCGCCCGAGCTGGCGAGCAGGCCTTCGAGCTCGGCCTCCACCTCTTCCAGGAGTTTCCCCGTCGAGACCTCGACCATGGCGCCCTCGGACCTGCCGAGCGCGCTGTAGGAGAGGAGGCCCTCGACGAGCTCCCGCAAGCGGCGGCTCACCCGGCACACCACGTCCAGGCTTTCGCGCAGTTGGTCGGGATCCATGTCCCGCTGGACCATCAGCTCTGAGAAGCCCACGATCGT
>JACRCS010000619.1 GCA_016218905.1 Deltaproteobacteria bacterium | reverse complement strand
CGTCGGTGGAGCTCGAGTTCACGCCCATGGGGCTCCACGTCACCCCCGACAAGCTCCGGGAGGAGCTCAAGACGCGGCTCGCGGACGCCGGCGGCGCGGAGCGGATCGTCCTCGGCTTCGGGCTCTGCGGCGGCGCGCTGGCCGGCCTCAGGAGCCCGGGGGTCCCGCTCATCGTGCCGAAGATGCACGACTGTATCCCGCTCTTCCTCGGTTCCACGCAGACCTTCGAACAGGTCCGCGCCGAGGAAGTGGGGACCCTCTTCCTGACCGGCGGTTGGATGGAGGGGGAGCGCACCTACTTGGCCGAGTACCGGCAGGCCATCGACAAGTACGGGCCGGAGAAGGGCGCGCGGCTGATGAGCATCCTCTTCGCGTCTTACCGCCGCGTGCTCCTGATCCGGACCGGTCACCCGAAGGAGGCGACGCGGAGGCGCGAGGCCGCCGAGCTCGCCCGGCTGCTCAGCCTCGAGCTCCACGAGCGCGACGGACACTCCGGCTGGCTCGACGCCCTCGTCAACGGGCCGTGGGACGGGGAGCGGTTCCTCGAGCTCCCGCCCTTCGGGGAGATCCGCCACGAACACTACGCCGCGTAGGCGTGCCTCCTAGGCCGCCTGCCGCCGCGAACTGAGGAGGGAACGATGTCCAAGACCCGGCTGCCTCCCGCCCAGGAGAAGCTGAACGACGTCCTCCAGGCCTCGTCGGTCATCAACCAGGCCGTGAAGCTCTGCGCCCCCTGGGATCACAACCGCTTCGTAGAGGAGGCCGTGGAGAAGCTGCGAGAGGCCCAGCAGCTCCTCAAGAAGCAGTACGAGGAGTGGAGCAAGGCCCTGCGCTAACCGATGACTTCCGCCGGTCGAAACGATCCCTGCCCGTGCGGCAGCGGGAAGAAGTACAAGCAGTGCTGCCTCAGGGCCGAGGAGCGGAGACGGGCGGTCCGGAGCGCCCGGCGCGAAGGCTTCTCCAAGGCCCTCGCGTGGCTCGAGCGGCGTTACGCCCAGGAGCTGGAGCGGGTCCTGGAAGAGGAGTACTTCGCCGGCCTCGACCGCCGCGAGTTCCAGAAGAGCGTCGCCGGCCACCCGCCGGCCGTCGCCGCCATGGTGCAGTCGAACGCGCGGGAGTGGCTCCTCGCCGAAGCGAAGCTTCGCCTCCCCGGCGGTGAGGCCTACGCCCGGGACCTTGTCCTCGGACCCGGGGGAGCCGCACTCGTTCCCGCGGAGCGGAGCTGGGTGGAGGCAGTGACGAAGGCGCCCCTCGGGCTGTATGAGGCGGAAGAGGTAAGGGCTGGCGAAGGGATCTCCCTGCGGGACCTCCTGCGGGATGGTGAGGCGCCGGTCTGGGTGGCCGATCGGGTCGCCTCGGAGACGATGCGGGAGGGGGAGGCGCTGGGCGCGAGGCTCGCTCGCGAGGGAGACGGCGAGGAGTGGGGCTTCAGCGGCGCCCTCTATCCCTTCCCCAAAGTCCGAGTGCCTGCCCTCGTGGAGGAGCTGCGCAGCGCGGAAGGCGAGCCCTCGGATCCCTGCGGCCGCGAGCGGCGTTGGCGGACCATCGCCGGCCAGTGGCTCCGTTTCCTCGGCGCGTCTCCGCTCCCGGGGGAGGGCGCCGCCGAGCTCGTGGGGGGCAGCGCCGACGAGACCCGGGCGGAGATCCGGGGGAGGTTCCTGCGGGAGTCTCTCCGAGGCTTCTACCAAGACTGGGCGAACGCCCCGCTCCCCGCCCTCGGGGGCAAGACCCCCCGGGAAGCCGTCGCCACCGCGGAGGGAAGGCAGGCCGTGATCTCCCTCCTCGAGACGTACGAAGCCGACGAAGCGGCCATGGCCGAGCGGCAGGGCCGGGAGCCCCTCGACTTCGGCTTCCTCTGGGAGGCGGTGGAGCTCCGGCGCCCCGAGACGAAGCCGTGATCCGCGTCTCTTGAGCCGGCTCCGGTCCCTCGCCGTCGCCGTCCTCCTCCTCGCCGTCGGCCTCCCGGCCGTCTGGAACTTCGGCGGGCGTCGCTTTCTCGCCTGGTGGGAGGCGGCGCGCACGCTCGTCTCGCTCCGGCTCGAAGCTTCACCCAACCATCTCCCGGTGCCCGTCGGAGGCGTGCGCCCCGGCCGGCTCGTCGACTCCTGGGGAGCCCCCCGCAGCGGCCACCGCCGCCACCAGGGCATCGACATCTTCGCCCCGCGGGGTCGGCCCGTGCAGAGCGCGACCCGGGGCATCGTCCTCTTCGTCGGGGAGGACCGCCTCGGAGGCCACGTCGTCCGGGTGCTCGGCCCCGGCTGGGACGTCCACTACTACGCCCACCTGGACCGCTTCGCCGACGTCAGCCCCGGAGAGGTGGTGGCCTGCGGGGACCTCCTCGGCTACGTCGGAGACTCCGGAAACGCCCGCGGCACCCCGTGCCACCTCCACTACGGGATCTACACCGCCGGCCGGGGCGCCCGGAATCCCTATCCTCTCCTGGCTGAAATTCCCGCTTTGCGCCCTGCTCCGTCTCCTGTCCTCTAAGGAGGGGGAGCTCGAGCGGCTCCCCCTGCCGGCTAACGCCGGTTCATCCTCCGCACTTCCTTGTGCACCCACCGCCATCGCTTTCGCTCCGCTGCGGCTGCGCCCGCGTCTGCGGCAAGCTGCCGGTAACGCATCTCGCGGCCGAGGCGGCGGTAGCTCTCCCATCTCACCGCATCGAGACGGCCGTCCTCCGCTGCCGCCTGCACGGCACACCCGGGTTCGCCCTCATGGCGGCAGTCCCGGAAGCGGCAGCCCAGGGCAAGCTCGGCGATCTCGGCGAACGTCGCCTCGAGTCCCTCTCCGGCGAGGTCCAGGCCGACGGCACGCAGGCCTGGGGTGTCGATCATGGCACCGCCCCCGGGCAGGATGAACAACTCGCGGCGGGTCGTAGTATGGCGACCCTTCCCCGTTGTGCCACTCGTGGTCGCCGTCGCCTGAGTCTCACTGTCCAGGAGGCGATTCAGAAGCGTAGACTTCCCCGCGCCCGAAGAGCCGACGAGGCAGGCGGTCACCCCGTGTCTTAGAAGGCGGCGGACCGCCTCCACGCCCTCGCCGCCTCTCGCGCTCACGGCAAACACAGGCGAGCCGGGCGCCAGGACCTCCGTCTCGGCGACCAAACGATCCACGTCCGTGCGCAGATCGGCCTTGTTCAGCACAAGGGCGGGTTCGATGCCCCCGCTCCAGGCCAGCGTTACGTAGCGTTCAATGCGACGGGGGTTGTAGTCTCGATCGAGTCCACAGACGATGACCACCCGATCCAAGTTGGCAGCCAGGACCTGGTCTGAGGTGATCGAATCGTCGCCACGCCGGCGGTCCGTTTCGCCTCGCGCGAGGCGGTTTCGGCGCGGGAGCACTGCGTGCACGGCGGCGGTGCCCCCGGGGAGCTCGGAGGCCAGCACCCAATCACCCACAACGGGGTGAGAGAACGCGCGGCGCGCGCCGCCGCTCAGGACGGCGGACTTCTCCCCTAGCCGTCCAAGCAGGCGAAATCTATCGCGGGATGCGAACGCAACCCGAGCGGGAAAGGAGTTCGGTTCGGTCAGAAAGGTCTGTGCAAGTTCCTCCCAATGGGCGTTCCAACCCAGGGTCTCGAGCTCCATGATGATCTTCCTCGCAGGTTCTTCGACTCTGAAGAGCCCGCGGGGGTCTCGCGCTGTGTCAGGCGATCGCCTCCGACGGGCCGTGCCCCACCGCAGGAGATCCGTTCCCACGTTCAGCGTTCCTCGACATAAACTCTCCTCTCTTCGAAAGCGGGGGATCCCAGCCAGCCCATCGCCGGGACGCGCGGAGCCCGCGACCAGGGGGCGGACAGGCTCCTGGGAGCCCATGCGCCGCGCCCGGACGCGGGAACGGGCGTCAGGCCGCGTGGACGTTCGACGCCTGCGGGCCCTTCGCGCCCTGGGTCACCTCGAACGTAACGACCTGGCCTTCCCTTAGGGTCTTGAAGCCTTGACCTGTGATGGCGCTGAAATGAACGAAAACGTCGGGTCCGCCGTTCTCCTGCGAGATGAAGCCGAACCCCTTTTGTTCGTTGAACCACTTGACGGTGCCTCTGGACATCTGCCTACCTTCTTTCCTTTGGGTCTGGGACCCGTTTCGGTGCGGGCCATCCCGCTCGCGTTGCCGAGGTGCCCGCAATGGGCG
>JACRCS010000607.1 GCA_016218905.1 Deltaproteobacteria bacterium | reverse complement strand
CGAGGAGCGACGCGCCATGGCCGTGGCTCTCGAGCAGGAGATGCGCGCCCGGGTCGTGGAGGCCGAAGCCGAGGTCCCGCGCGCGATGGCCGAGGCCTTCCGCCAGGGCAACCTCGGCATCATGGACTACTACCGCATGAAGAACGTGCAGGCCGACACGTCCATGCGCGACGCCATCGCGGGCGCCGGGGGCGAACCTCCCCCCGCGAGTCCGAGAAAGTGAGGGCTGCCCATGGGGCTGGAGCAGATCCTCATCCTCATCATTGTCGTCGTCGCGCTGCTCAACGCCCTCGCCGAACGGCGAAACCGGCGCCGGCGCAGTGCGCCACCGGAGCCTCCGGTCGAGGTGCGAGACGCCGCGCCCTCTGTGAGCCCGAAGGCTGAGGTGCGCCGGGCGCTTTCCGGCGGGCCGCGGGCGGCGCCCAAGCCCGCCCTCACTACCCCTGCCGCCGTCCCCCGGCCGGCCCCGCCCCTGACCCTCGCCGACGCGCGTCGCGGGATTGTTCTCCTGACGATCTTCGGCCCGTGCCTCGCCAATACAAAGGACGACCGGGGCGCCAACACCCTCTGACCGGGGAAGGACCCCTGGACGTTAACTCGGGCTCGCGGCGTCTCGTGTCGCCGCGGGCCGGAACCCTTGTGGCCGATGGGATGCGATGAGGCCTTCGACAGCAAAGCAGGGCACAAAGCCCTGGCACGCCCTGGCGGCCGACGACGCAGGGAATGCTCTTCAGACCTCTCCCGAGGGGCTGTCGCAGGACGAAGCGGACCGCCGCATGGGGAGCTACGGCCCCAACCGACTTCGGCCTCCACCGCGCAGGGGCCCCGTCCTGAGGTTCCTGCTCCAGTTCCACGACATCCTCATCTGCCTCCTCCTCCTCTCGGCCGCGGTCACGGCGGCGTTGCAGCACTGGGTCGACACGGGCGTGATCCTGGGTGTCGTAGTCATCAACGCGGTCATCGGCTTCGCCCAGGAGGGGAAGGCCGAGAAGGCGCTGGAGGCGATCCGGGGCTTGCTCTCGGCCCACGCCACCGTGATCCGGGAAGGCCGTCGGCGCACCCTGCCGGCCGCAGAGGTCGTCCCCGGCGACGTGGTGGTGCTCCAGTCCGGCGATAAGGTGCCGGCGGACCTGCGCCTCTTCCACGTCCGGGAGCTTCGGGTCGACGAATCGCTCCTCACCGGCGAGTCGGTGCCCGTGGCCAAGGGAACCAAGGCCGTTGCCGAGCAGGCAGCGGTGGCCGACCGATTCGGCATGGCGTTCTCCGGGACACTCGTCACCTATGGTCAGGGCACGGGGTTCGTCGTCGCGACCGGCGACGCGACCGAGCTCGGCCGCATCAGCTCGCTCCTGGCGGGAGTCGAATCCCTGCAGACGCCACTCCTGCGGCAGATGGCCCGCTTCA
Organism: Deltaproteobacteria bacterium; assembly: GCA_016218905.1. Next base: position 2,215 of record JACRCS010000607.1, on the reverse strand, counting down.
GCCGCGTCCTCACGGCGGTGATCCTCGCGATGGCCGCCGCGACCTTCGCGCTAGGCGTTCTCGGCCGCGGCCTCCCGGCCTCCGAAATGTTTCTGGCGGCGGTCGGCCTCGCGGTCGCCGCCATCCCCGAGGGGCTCCCGGCCATCCTCACCATCACACTCGCCATCGGTGTGCAGCGCATGGCCCGCCGAAACGCCATCATCCGGCGGCTGCCGGCCGTGGAGACCCTGGGCTCGGTCACGGTGATCTGCTCGGACAAGACCGGGACTCTCACCCGAAACGAGATGACCGTGCGCGCCGCCGTCACTGCAGGTTCTGCCTGGGAGGTCTCCGGGGGCGGCTACGACCCCCATGGGGCGTTTCTACTGGACGGCCGGGAGGTCGCCCCTTCGGAAGCCCCGGACCTGTCGGCGCTGCTGCAGGGGGCGCTTCTGTGCAACGACGCCGCCCTGCTGGAGGACGCCGGCGGGTGGCGCATCGACGGCGACCCCACGGAGGGCGCACTGGTGGTAGCGGCGGTCAAGGCGGGGCTCGATCCGGAACGTGAGGCGGGCGGGCATCCGCGGCTGGACGCGATCCCCTTCGAGTCGGAGCACCGCTTCATGGCCACGCTCCACCACGACCACGCGGGCCACCGGTTTGTCTACGTGAAAGGCGCGCCCGAGCGCGTGCTCGACATGTGCAGCCGGGAGCGCCGGGACGGCGCGGACCGGGCCCTGGACCGGAAAACATGGGCTGGGCTGGCAGCCACGGTGGCGGGCAGGGGGATGCGCCTCATCGCCGTGGCCTTCGGGGCCCGCCTCGACGACGGTCCGGAGCTTCGCTTCGCCGACGTGGAGGGCGGGCTGACGCTCCTGGGGCTCCTCGGCCTGGACGACCCGCCGCGGGAGGAGGCGATCATTGCCGTCGCGCGGTGCCGGTCGGCGGGAATCCGCGTGAAGATGATCACCGGCGACCACGCGGCCACAGCTCAGGCCGTGGGGGAGCAGATGGGCATCGGCGTCGGAGGGCGCCCCGTCACGGGCGTCGAGCTGGAGACCCTGAGCCCCTCGGAGCTGCGGTCTGTGGCTCGAGCCACGGACGTCTTCGCCCGGGCAGCGCCGGAGCACAAGCTTCGGCTGGTGGAGGCGCTGCAGGCCGAGGGCGAGGTGGTGGCCATGACCGGCGACGGCGTGAACGACGCGCCGGCGCTGAAGCGGGCCGACGTGGGCGTGGCCATGGGGCTCAAGGGCACCGAGGTGGCGAAGGAGGCCGCCGAGGTCGTCCTGGCCGACGACAACTTCGCCTCCATCGCCCACGCCGTGGAGGAGGGCCGAGCCGTCTACGACAACCTGCGCAAGGCGATCCTCTTCATCCTTCCCACCAACGGCGCCGAGGCACTCACGGTGGTGGCCGCCGTGGCCCTGGGGCTTCGGCTCCCGATCCTCCCGGTGCAGATCCTTTGGGTGAACATGCTCACCGCCGTCACCCTGGCCCTGTCTCTCGCCTTCGAGCCCACGGAGCCAGACGTCATGGAGCGCTCCCCGCGGGACCCCAAGGAGGCCCTCCTCACGCCGCTTCTGGCGTGGCGGATCGGACTCGTGTCGCTCCTGGGGCTGGCCGGCACCATGGGTCTCTTCCTCTGGGTGGAAGGGCAGGGCCGCAACGTCGAGCAGGCGAGGACCGTGGCGGTGAATACGCTGGTCTTCTTCGAGATCTTCTACCTCTTCAACAGCCGGTTCCTCCTTCGTTCCTCCCTCTCCGCCAAGGGCCTTTTCGGCAGCCGGGCGGTGCTCTGGGCCGCCGCCCTCGTGGTCGGCGGACAGCTCCTCTTCACCTACGCGCCGCCCCTGCAGTCCCTCTTCCACACGGCGAGGATCGGGGCCTGCGATTGGCTTGGCATCCTCGCGGTCTCCGTTACAGTCTTCCCGGTCGTCGAGCTCGAGAAGGCCCTCCTTCGGCGAAGACGGCGGGGCAGAGGCCCGCTGAGACGCAATTCAAAAGGAGATGTTTCGTGAAAGGGACGCGTACCGTCGTCATCAGGCTCGGCGCAATCGGGCGGTCTCCGATGTTGGACCTGGGACTCGTGGTCATAGCCGCCATCGCGTTTCTGGACTGGTGGACCGGCGTGGAGGTCAACCCGGAGATCTTCTACGTGATCCCGGTCGCCCTGGCCGCTTGGTTCTCCGGGCGCGACCTGGCCATGGCGCTGTCGGGGGTGTCCGCGCTCGGCTGG
>JACRCS010000606.1 GCA_016218905.1 Deltaproteobacteria bacterium | reverse complement strand
CGGAGAGCGGAATCGGGGGAACGAGAAGTGCCCGATCGCCGTCCTCGACTGCGACCTGGCCGCCTCGGTCCGCACGGACGAGTTCGCGCAGCGCAACCGGGGCGCCTTCTTCGAGTTCGGCGTCCAGGAGCACGCGGCGGCGGTGACGGCCGGGGCGCTCAGCATCGAGGGGGTGCTGACGATCTGGGCCGACTACGGTGCCTTCGGCCTGGACGAGGTCTATAACCAGTTGCGGATGAACGACCTCAACCGCACGCAGATCAAGCTCGTGGCCACGCATCTGGGGCTCGACGTGGGGCAGGACGGCAGAGCGCAGCAGTGCATCGACTACCTCGGGCTCGTATCGAATCTGTTCGGGTACCGCGCCGTCTTCCCGGCCGACGCGAACCAGACCGACCGGGCGTTCCGCTACGTGGTGGCCCAGCCGGGTAACTGGGTCCTGGGCCTTGGACGGTCGCGGGTGCCCGTCGTGACCGACCTGGACGGAAACCCCTACTTCTCCGGAGAGTACTCCTTCGAGTACGGCAAGATCGACTTCCTCCGGCCGGGCGAGCACGGCGTGATCATCACGACCGGGCAGATGCTCTCCCGCGCCATCGAGGCGTGGGACGCGCTCCGGGCCGAAAACCTGGAGCCCACTGTCCTCCACGTCTCCTGCCCCAAGAACCTCCAGGACTCCGATGACCCGGTGCTCCTCCAGGGCCTGCGGAAGGGCAGGGTGATCACCTTCGAGGACCACAACGTCCACACCGGCCTCGGCTCTCGGATCGCCCAGTACATCGCCCGTCGGGGCATCTCCTGCCGGCTCCTCACGATCGGCGTCGAGCGGTACGGCCTCTCCGGGGAGGCCGACGACATCTACCGCATCATGGGGCTCACCAGCGAGCAGTTGGTGGAGAAGGCTCGCAGGTTCCTGAAGCGGTGATGGCGCCCGACCCGAAGGCCTGCCGACTCCTCCTGGAAGACCACCGCGTCCCCGAACACATCCGGCGTCACAGCGCACAGGTGGCGCGGATCGCCCGCCGGCTGGCGGAGGCGCTCCGGCTCCGCGGCGAGCCCCTCGACCCCGACCTGGTCGAGGCGGCGGCCCTCACGCACGACATCGCAAAGGCGGACTGTCTGGACTCGGCGCGGGACCACGCCCGGGAGGGCGGCACGGTCTTGCGCGAGCTCGGCTACCCGGAGCTCGGCGAGCTCGTCGAGAGGCACGTCGAGCTGGGGCCGTGGGACCCCGCCGGTCCGGTCACCGAGGCCGAGCTCCTCAACTACAGCGACAAGAGGGTGCGGCACGAAGAGGTCGTGCCCCTCGACGAGCGCTTCGAGGACCTCCTCGAGCGCTACGGCCGAGGCAATCCGCGAGCCGAAGCGCGCATCCGGGAGACCTGGGAGACGACGGTGGCGGTCGAAGAGAAGATCTTCTCGAGGCTCCCGTTCGGGCCGAACGATTCGGACCTCCTCAGTTGAGGCGCGCGATCCCCACCCAGCTTGGACTCTCGATGCGCCTGAGCGGGTCGGCACCGGCACTTGCGATCGGGGCGAGCTGAGGGTTTCTCCGCGCCGGTGGCTTCCTGGAGATATAGCGCGAGGATGGCCCGCGACACCCGTCAAGGGCGCAGACGTCAGAGTCCTCACGAAAGCCAGCACTTGTCGCTGCCCCTTCGGGGGCAGCTTATGGATTTCTGCCACGATCTCCTTCTCCACTTCTGCGGGTTCCACGGCTGCCTCCTTAGCGGTCCGAGACCTGATGACCGCTTTCGATTGTACTGGACCCCCCCAGATCCGAAAACTCTAGAGACCGCGGAGTGATTCTCTGGATTTCGTTCTCTCTGCGGATGCTCTGGTAGCACCTTCCGCCTCCGGTCACCAGGGCTGTGGCCGGTCACGGGTGCCTCGTGACCGACCTTCGAGGACCTCATCGAGCGCTACGGCCGAGGCAATCCGTGAGCCGAGGCGCGCATCCGCGACGATGCCCGCGAAATGCGAGCCACGCGACGCAGGGGGAGGGCGAGGCGTAGAGTTCTGCGAGGCCCTGCTGCCTCAGGCGGAGGTAGAAGGTACCCGGAGGGAACAAATGAGAACAGGAATGCCCAGAAGAGTTATTGCTTCAGCTCTCACGAAAGAGCGTACGGCTGGTAAGTTGGCGTCACACAAGAACCTGCGGCGGGGAGGCCTTGGAGGGGCCGGGAACGGCACGTGCCTTGCTTAATATCCCTTGGGGGATCCATGGACTTGCGTTTACCGCGAATCGCTGCATCAAGCCACCCATCGTGCGCACCGTAGAATCGGGCAGACAGCGGTGCGTGCTGCCTTGCTGCGATAATCGCCCCTGCACATGTAGCGGGAAAAGTTCCCGGTCTAGCAGCCCTCGGTAATGGCTCTCAGTCGAAGAGCCTGCGTTCACATCGTCCGGCGCTCCAGCCGGCCGTTCCGAAAGGACGTTGCTATGCGGAAAATCCTCGTATTCCTGGCGCTCGGGGGCGTGGGCCTCGCAGCGGCCGGCCCGTCGCCGGCCGCGGTCTCGTGCGATGTGAGCATGAGCCAGTCCGTGTACCATACCGGAGACAAGGTGACGGTCAGCACGCTTAGGGTGAAGAACACCGAATCGATACCCGTCAGCGTGCACGTCGAGACCTGGAAGGAGCAGCCGGTCGGGGCAAACGCCACCTTCCAGGAGTACAATGGGACGTTCCAGGGCGGCATGGACCAGGACTTTGCCCCGAAGACACTCTTCACCGTCGTCTCGAGCACCACCGTCGGGTCGTATCGGTTCGGCTGCCGCATCCTCGATCCGGTCACCGGCGGACTGCTCGCCGAGGACGTGGTCCAGTACTCGGTGAACACGCCCCTCGCGGTCGCGGCCGACTACCTCCAGTACCGTACCTTCGAGAACCCCGCCAGTAACAGGTACGCCGGGTGGGTCGACCTCCGTCGCAACGGCTCTCCCATCGTCTCGAGCGACGTCAGCTCGGTGATCGTGAAGAACCCCGGCGGGTCGGTGATCCAGTCGACGACCTTCGGTTTCTTCGGCTCGACCTACCACAACTACTCTGCCGGCCGTAACCTGAGCGATCCCGTGTCCGGTAGTGGCTACTGGATCGGCTTTCCGGCCGGCACGGTGCTCTCGAGCGGCACCTACCTGGTGGAGGTGACGGACGGTGGCGACGGCAGCGTCCTCAAGGACGGGATCGATTTCCCCGGCCGGGTCGAGCTCGTGCCGGTGGCGGCGGCGAGCGTCAGCTACCAGTGGGAGGACCCGAGCGGCGACCTTCACCTCTGGTGGACGGAACCTGCGGACGTCCACGACGACGTCTACGCGACGTTCTCGAACGCGATCGGCGAGTTCCTCTACGTGCGAGGCCTCAAGGGCCGCTCGGAGGTGGTGATCCCCCGCTACGTTATCGACGCGGCGAAGGGGCTCAACCCGGGGGCCGTCTCCTGGACCCTCAAGTTCCAGACGCGCAAGAACGACGTCAGCGGGGTCAACTACGCGAGGAGCTACTCGAACGCGGTCACCGTGAACCTTCCATAGCGCCGGCGCGCCGACGGTACGGACGGGATGCCGGCAACTTAGACCGGGCGGATGACACGCATAGCAAACTGTGCAAGTTATTGAGCTCTGAGGTGCCGGCGGACGAAAAAAGTGGTGGACGACCATAACGTCCAAAAGGTCTCAACGTCCAGTTGAAGCTTCCTAGAGCAAGGGGGAGCTCACGTGGCCCACCCCCGGTGCTTCTTAGCGGAATGAATTCCGAGGTCTAGCAAGCTCTGGGAATGAAACCCGGGGACGTAAAGGAGGAACCAAGAGATGAGATCATCAACGAGAGCAGTCTGCGTTTGGATCGCTCTTGGCTTGCTGGTTTCTGCGGTAGAAGCCAGGCAGATCGAAGTAAGAGGGAAAACATCCTCTTCTGGCGGAGCGATTACCACCATAGATTCAAACGGTGACGGAATATTTGCCACCCTCAGTTGGGGAAGCGGCCAGGATAACTTCGGCTCTTTCACGTTCACTGGCGAGAATGAGTACGGCATCGTGACCGGTCAGGGAGCTTGCCCGGCCGGTAACGTGGAGATTCCCTACGTCCAAGGCACAAGCGTTTCGATCCACTCGACCGGGGATCAATCGTTTACCCGCTGGGAACCCGGAGCCGCCTGCTATAACCTTAGCACTCAGCTCATGACGCAACACCTCGTCGGTCACATAACCGGCGGGACCGGCCGTTTTGCAAACGTCACCGGCACCGTTGTTACGGAGATTACCACGGTGACCTTGTTCTCCGACCCGTCAGGTTCCTTCGGCGCGTCGACGGGGACATATACCGCCACCCTCAGCGTTCCGTAGTTGCGCGCCTCGGGGGCGAAGCCATCGCGGGGACGGCTGGAACGGCTTGGCAGGTGAAGCTAGGGAGAAGGTCGTCTGGTTGGACCTGAACCAACATCCAGGGGTTTTGCAACGGTGGCGGTAGTTTCTTAGGACTTCGCAGCCTTCGATTGCGAAGAGGTGAAGGCGTGGGTACCTCGGGTGGAAAGCCTCGTCTCCGCGCTGGAAAGGGCTGCAGCAGAGGTCGATAGATGACGACAGGGGCCGCTTCCCACCCCGCATCGGGTCGGAAACCGACAACTGGTGACCAGGCGAAGCGGTCGCAGTCGCTCCGCGCTTACCAAGCCCTTCGCACCGCCAACCGTACCCGCCGCGCCGCATGCAGGCTCCCGAGCGGCCCTTCCTCCGAGCCGTAGGGGACGTCCGCTCCCGCGGTGACCTTCCAGAGTTCCGTCAGCTCGTAGCCGACTTCGGCCTTGACGAGGCCGTCGCCGTGCCGTAGCGCGGCGGTCCAGACGACTTTCCAGCTCCCCCACGACTCCGCCCGGTTCCACGCGGCGATGAACGCCGGCAGGATGCCCCGGTCGAAGAGGAAGCCGGCCTCTCCCGGCGTCTTTCGGGCGTTGCCCGCGAGGGTCAGGAGGAGCGTCGCGTCTCCGAAGCCTCGTTCCGCGCCGAGGGTCCCGATGAGGGCGTTCCCGAGGTCGCCGTCGTCCGAGACGAGCGCCGCCGCCTCGCCCCGCACCACCCACGGCCCGAGGACGCGCGAGGCCTCTACGCCCGCCGCTCCTTCGCGGGCGTACCGGCGCTCGACGGGCACGAGGACTCCGGATGGCGTCACGGCGGCCCTCTGCGTCGCGAACTGGAGGAGGGGCGCCGGCCGGACTCCATAGCGGGCCCAGGCCCCCACGTCCCACTCACCGAAGGTCGCCAGGGCTCGCAAAGCCCCGAAGCCGGCCGTCGGCGGCGCGTTCTCTTCGTCCCGGAAGGTCACCGGGCCCACCGGTGAGTCCCTCGGCAGGGGGGCGTTTCGGCCGCCGAGGCGGGGGAGGCGCCAGGGGGTCGTGACGGGGCAGAGGACGCTCTCGAGCCGGAGGGACCCCCGCTGGCCGGTGAGGCGGGCGGCCCAGAGGGGCAGCTTCTCGTCGGCGAACGGATCGGAGAGGTCCCTGGGGAGGAACGCGTCGGCGGGAGAGTAGCCGTCGGTCTTGCCCCAGCCGAGCTCGAACCGGCCGAGCTGGAGGTCGAGGGAGGGGGCGAGCGCCACGCGGGCCCAGAGCTCTCGGGCCGACAACGGCGGTCGTTTCGCGTGACGGTCGGCGGGGTCGAAGGCGAAAGACCCCACCTCTCCGCCCGACGTGTCCTCTGCGCGGAGCGCTGCCGCGAGCCTCGCCCCCCCGAGCCTCCGCTCCGCCTTGACGAAGAGGGTCGTCCAGCCGAGGAGGCGCGCCTCCCCTTCCGGCCCGCGGCGGGCGAAGGCGAACCCCTTCGCTTCGGTGTAGCCGGAGAGCTCCTCGGCCGGCGCGGCGACGGGGAGGAGGAGAAGAAGGAGCGCGAGAGGCCGAAGCCTCAATCGCCGCCTTCCCGCGTCAGGTTCTGGAGGGTGAAGCGGTCCGCCGGCTGCGGCCGGTCGAAGGCGATCTCCTTCAGCACGACGGTCGTCCGGCTCCCCTTCTTTCGGTCCGTCATTTCCCAGCGCCTGGCGACCCACCGCCCCTCGAGGTTCTGGAGGTCCGAGAGGAGGAGCTGCTTTGCCGGCTGCTTTTCGCCCTTGAGGTACAGGTCCTCCTGGACCAGGTACAGAATGTCTTTCCTCAGGTAGAGGACCTTCTTCTCGTACACGGAGCGGCCGGCCTTCTCTTCGGCGGTCGCCTCGATGACGTGGCACGGCTGCCCCTCGACGACCTGCTCGCCCCTGAGCTCCACGTCGTACTTGCGCTGATCGAACTCCTCCATGTCCTCATAGTTGAAGTCCGTCCCGACGAAGGAGGCGTCCCGGTCCTGCGAAGCGATCCGGCGCTCCCTCTTCATCGACGGCAGGTAGAGCCACTGGTCGGCGTTCTTTCCGGCGCGGGCGAGGGAGAGGAAGCCGACTCCCCGGACCTCGGGCGGACCCGTGAACCGGACGAGGGTCTTGGCGTCTCCGCCGTACCCCTCGCGATAGCTCTTCCAGGCCTTCGTGCGGCTCTTGCCCTCGCGGTTCACGACCGTCAGCTCGCCGGCGTACTGGAGGGTCCGGCTGCGGTGCCGCGCCTCAGAATCCCTGAGGAGCGCCCGCGCGTCCTCGGCCGCGCGGACCGCTGCGTGGGGGAGGAGCAACGCGACGACGGGAAGGAGCGCCCAGAGGCGCCTGACGAGCCGAAACGAGCGCACTGTCTATCTCCTGTCTCTCCGGAACTTCCGGGTAACTCCCACGGTCCGGCCCGTCTCTTCCCCCTCCCCAGCGCGGGAGGGGGTCAGGGGGAGGGGGCGCCGGATGGCTTCCCGCCGGGGGCACCCCACCCCCGCCCTCCCCCCTCGAGGGCATAAGCGCTAACTTAGGGACACGAACACCGGGGAACGGGGGTGACGACGGTGTTCTATCTCTCACAGAGGCACAGAGCACACAGCGCGGCCGTTGGCCGCAACCCAACGGAAGTGCCGGAAGATCGGACTGCCGCGGCATATCCGGCG
>JACRCS010000620.1 GCA_016218905.1 Deltaproteobacteria bacterium | reverse complement strand
CTTTTCCAGGACACGGAAGATCCGTGCGTGGGAGCGCTCCTGCCCCGGCATGCCGGCGGCGCGCGCGATCGGCTGATCCCGGTACGCGTCTGCCGCCTCGATTTCCAGGGAGGAGACCATCGGCAAGATAGTCCGGGCGCCAAGGTGACGGGCGATCCACGAAAGCGCCCGGATGCGCCAAGAAACCGCGACCGCGGGTACCGTCTGGCCTGCCTTCTCGAGTTCTTGCGCCCAAACCGAAGCGTGCTGTTCCTCTACGGCAGCAAGCCGGCGGTAGACTTCCGACAGGTGCTCGTCCGGCTCCGTGTCCGCGAGCAGGCGATAGAGCGAGGCGCTCTCCCGTTCGGATCGGAGGTTCGCCCGCCACCTCGCGATGCTGGCTGTTTCCATCTTCCTTCTCCTTCAAACCCGGCTTCGGGCGGGCGGATGAAGGGCGTTCGATCCGTTCGCCGCGAGCTAATCCGGGAAACCGAGGCACGTCCTCTGCCGAGGCCATCGCGCCTGGGCAACCTAGCACGACCGCTCTACCCCGGCCAGCGACCTCCCCGCGGGCCCGGTAAGGAGGGCTTCACGGGAGCCTGACCCTCTCGGGAACGGCGGCTCAGCAAGGCTCGGCGTGAGGCTTACGCCCGTGCCTACGAGCAGGCCGGGCAATCGATGGCGGAATGGGCGAGGCTGACTGGCCGGAGTCAGCTGTCGGTGTGGGGAAGCGATTCGGCAAAGGAAGGCGCGGAAAGTGCAGCAATGAAACCTATGAAACCTTGCAACGTCCCTGCCTCCGCCTCCCTCGGCTCACCGAAGCTACGACCCCCGTCGGACAAGAGCCGACCCTTCTGGGCCGCTCGCGCCTCATCACGGGGAGAGCAGTGCGCTTGCGTATTAATCCTGAAGCCGAGGGGACTTAGGACCTTTCGGCTACTTCTTCGAGCCTTCCGCACCCCCCTTCCTTCTCGCACCCGCATCCGACAAGGCCTGTAGCCGAACCCCTACGCGCCGGGGCGGGTAACCCCGCACCCAAATGTAGGGTTTTTCCTACCGGCAAATCCCGACATGGTCTGTTTTGCTCTCGGACGTGATCCTGAACCTTGGCGGTAAACTCCGCGAAATCTTTCTCGAAGCGTCGAGATGGGACAAACGATAGGTACGGTTTTTCGGAGCGGCTGGGAGCACGACAGGGGTAGCACCATAGCGCGGAAGGAGGGATCCATGAGGAGACGCGACTTTCTGAAGTGGAGTCTCGGGGGCGCGGCAACGATCGTCGTCGGCAGCCGACTTCCCTGGCTGCGGGGGGGCGCCGCCTTCGCCCTCGAGCAGGGACAGGTGCTGGACATCGTGATCACCGACGCCATCAAGGAGATGGTGACGCACAATGCCGTCAACCCGGCAGAGTGCTACTTCTGGGTCTATAGGATGTCGGTAAGCGACGGTGCAGCGGGCCCCGTGGCGATCCCGCTCGAGTGCCCGGGCCCGACGATCGTCGCGACGAAGGGCGATACGATCACCGTCAACATCACGAACACCCTGGACGAGCCGCACGCCTTCTTCATCCCGGGCAGGCTCCCGGGCGATCCACCGATCTTCAGCAGCCATCCCATCGCCCCAAACGGGGGTACCTTCTCGGGCTCCTTCACCGTCGATCAGCTGGGTGCGTTCCTCTACTTCGACAACCTGAACGCTCCGGTGAACCGGATGATGGGCCTGCACGGCGCGCTGGTTGTCATGCCGGACCCGAACGTGCCTCCCGGCCTCGGCAACAAGTTTACCCCCTACGACGACCCGACGGAGGCGGTCCAGAACCTCTACAACCATTTCGGTGACACCGACCACTTCCCGGGTCTCGCGTGGGAGGAGGGCGACCCGACCCCCTGGGCCCTCGATCCGACGGTCCCCAACTGTCCTCCCTTCCGGACATACGTGTGGCTGCTCCATCAGGCCAGCCCGAACCTCTTCCGGGAGGTCGGTAGCCTGCCGGCGGGCGCGATCTTCAATCCCCAGGAGTTCATGCAGAAGTTCCTGAGATCCGACTTCGACCCGACCAACCAGGCGAGCTTCACGCCCCAGTACTTCACCATCAATGGCCAGTCCGGTTTCTTCGGCCACTTCAGCCCGACCATCACCCCGATCGGCCGCGTCGGGGAACCCGTGATCGTCCACATCCTGAACGCCGGGCTCTGGACCCATTCGATGCACCTCCACGGCGACCATTTCTACGTCACGAGCAAGAACGGCGTTGTCCAGGAGAATCTCCTCTGGCTCGACACCTTCAACGTCGAGCCGATGGACCGGGTCGACTACACCGTCCCCTTCACGAGACCCGCGGACTGCCCCAACGCCAGAGGGATCGGCCTACCGGATCTCGGCCTCGAGACCGACTTCGGGAGGCGGACCTGGCCGCCGGAGGAGGAGTTCGGGGTCTTCTTCCCCGCCGAGGGAGAGGACGTCGCCATGGACGTCAACGGCAACCCCGTCGATCTGAAGCAGCGGCTCTCACCCCTCTGCTTCCCGATGCACGACCACTCGGAGCCGAGCCAGACCGCCCAGGGCGGCAACTACAACCTGGGGCTGATCTCCGGGATGTACTTCACGGGCGACCGGACCACGCCGGGATTCATGGATTTTCCCATGGATGAGGACTTCCACATGATGTACCGGAACATCCGCGGCATCAGCGCCACCGGCCCGGCGCCGGGAACCGAGCCGCCGCCGCTCGGCGCGGCGCACCAGGCCCATACGCGCTAGGGAAGGAGGAACGCCATGGCATTCCAAGACACCCCCAATCGGATCCCGCGTTGGTCCGTGGTCGGCATGGAAGGGATGTGGACGAAGATGTTCGATCCGCCGACGGTGAGCCCGGCGACGCCCGACCGCGTGGCGCCGAAGAACCCCGTCCCGGTGGTGATGGCCGCGGCCGGGCTCCTCAACGGGCCCACCACGCCGCACACGGTCAAGCCGGACCTTATGCACGGCCTGAACATACCGACCTGGGACGAGCGGCCGGGCGGACTGGACTACTTCCTCATTCGGGACGGGGACAACCCCGTGGCCGTCGGGACGTTCCCCGGCACCACGATCCGGGTGCCGAGGGGCGTCGTATTCCACGCCGACACGCAGGGGCACGGGCCGCCGCCCCACACCATCCATTGGCACGGGCTCGAGCCGACGCCGGTCAACGACGGGGTCGGTAACTGCTCGATGGAGATCGGCCGCTATACGTACCAGTTGCAGCCCAACTTCATCGGAAGCTACTTCTATCACTGCCACCGCAACACCGTTCAGCACTTCGAGTTCGGCCTCTACGGCTTCTTCGTCGTGGAGACGCCGGACGCGTTCTTCGCATCCCTGAACCCGGATGGCACGCTGAACCCGGCCATTCCGATCGGCGCGGGACGGGACGGGAAGCGCCGGACGGCCGCGAACCTGACCAGAGTAAACGTGGCGCCCCCAGGGCAGCCTCCGGCCTTCGAGGACCTGAGCGGCTTCTTCGGAGGCTTCAAGGGCGGGCTGATCACCGACCCGGATCCGCTCGGCCAGTTCGCGACCGATCCTCACGCGATGACGGTCACCTACGACGTCGAGGCGCTCTGGGTCTTCGATGACCGGGACTCCCGGTGGAGTGATCTCGGCTCGAATCCGAGAGCGACCTTCCCGAGGCACGGCGACGTGCCGGGCGTGAACGACCGATTCCACGAAAACGTGGGCCAGGCCGGCTTCTTCGCCTTCAACGACTTCCACGCCGATTACTGGTTCGTCACGGGCGTCCCGGTCGCGGCGCCGAAGGGAGGCACCGGCACGCTGCCGACCGGCATCACCGTTCCGCGGGAGCTGAACAGCGGCGTCGAAGGTACCCAAGTCCCGATCAGGGCAGAGGTGGGACAGACGATCCTCCTCCGGTGCCTCAACGGCGCCTACGGTTGCGCGGAGATCACCTTCCCGGTGTCGGTCGTGATCATCGCCTGGGACGGCCGCGCGCTGGGCGTTCCGCCCTATGGCCAGTACAACCACGCGTACACGGTGCCCGCCGGCACCCCGATCCACATCAGCGTCGCGCGCCGCTTCGACGCGCTGATCAAGCTCACGGAAGCGCTGCCCGCCGGCCAGTTCGCGACCGTGAAGTTCATCGACACCCGCGGCCAGGTGCCCGACCCGGAGGGCGTCTTCCCCGCGGACTTCGCGCAGGACGTCCTCTTCACCGCCCTGATTCCCATGGAGATTGGGGGAACGCCGGCGCCGGTGGAGAGCTTCACCGTCTCCGGTTTGGTCACGGACGAGGCAGGAGCTCCGCTGGAGGAGCCCCTCTCGATCCGCATCGAGCCGATGAGCCTGGCGGGGAGCAAGCCCGCGCCCGCTCCCGTTCAGCCCGACGGCACCTTCACGGTGGCAGGCCTCGCGAACGGCATGTACGAGGTCATTCCGGTCCTTCCCGACGGCCTCGCTGCCAAGCCTCCCTTCCAGCGAGTGACCGTCAACGGCGCGAACGTGGTCCTGGAGGTCGCGTTCGTGGTGAGCGCGGCCCCCTACTCCGTGGCCGAGGCCGAAGAGGCGCTCGATATCGCCCGAGACGGCAGGCCGCCTACCGCCGACGAGATTGGGCGGCTCGACATCGGCCCAATCATGGAAGGCCAATCGCACCCTGACGGTGCCATCGACCTCCACGATGTGGTCACGATCCTGAAGATGGCGACGGGATCGCCGCTGTAGGAGTACGCAACCCTCGCTGGTCGGACGAGAGCCTGGATCGCAAAGGAGCTGGTGCCATGAGATACATGCAGAGGTGGTTCTCGGTATACGCGGTCGTGCTGCTGCTCGCCGCTTGCGGCGGAGGAGGCGGGGGAGGAGGTCCCCTCGGGGGAGGGGGAGACGGCGGCGGGGGGGACACGAGCACCGCCAAGGTGTCCTTCAGCGTCGCGAATGAGAGCGGCGGAGCCTTGGGCGCTCCAGTTCAAGGCGTCATTCTCACCGTGGCGTTCCCCGAAGGGGTGACCGTGGCAACCGAGCCCGGTAGCACCTCCATCGCCAGTCAGTCCTTGAGTGTCGGTAAGGACCTGACGAGCCCGCACAGGATCATCTCGGGCTCCTTCTCGGGCGGAGTCGCAAGGATCGCGGTCGCTACTCCCGAGGAGCCCGTCTTGGCGGCGGGAGGCGAGTTGGAGATTGCCGAGCTGACAGTCACCCATCCCTCGGCCGCACCGCCGAACCCTGCCGCCCTGGCGCTTTCTATACCTCAAGCGGTGGGGTACAGCCGGACGAGCCAGAGCACCGTCGACATAACGGCGGCACTCCAGGCCTCGGCGGAGGTGAAGACCGTGCCGTAGTCAATGTCCCGCGCAGGGGGCGGCCGGCCGCCCGGCGACCGCCCCCTGCCCGCCTTCAGTCGAGGTGGAGGAGCCTGCGGGCGTTCCCCTCGTAGATCTTCCTCTTGACGCGCCCGGAGAGCCCCATCTCCTCGATCGCGGCGATCGTCTGGCGGATCGAGACGCCGCCGTTTTCGATGTCGTAAGGCATGTCGCTCCCGAAGAGCACGTGGTCTTCCCCGAAGTACTCGAGGCCGCAGCGCAGGGCCGCGGCTCCGCCGTCCAGGGCGGTGTCGGCGTAGAACATGCGGAAGTACTCGGTCACGGGCTTCGTCAGGCCCGGGAAGTTCTTCGCGCCGAGGCGCTCGAGGCCGTTGTCGTAGTGCACCGCGAGCCGATCGGCGAAGTAGGGGACCATCCCCCCGCAGTGGTGCGTGATGAACTTCACGGTGGGGTAACGCTCAAAGACGCCGGAGAAGACGAGGCGGGCCATGGCCGCGGTGGTCTCGTAGGGCCAGCCGAAGATCGAGAAGAGCTGGTTCGACGAGGTCGCTTCCGTGGCGTAGTCGCTCGTGGTCGGGTTTCGGTACGGGTGGATCCAGATCGGGAGGTCGAGCTTGGTCATCAGCTCGTAGAGCGGCATGAACTCCCCGGCACTGAGGGGCTTCGCACAGGTCGGGGCGTAGATCTGAACCCCTCTGAACCCGAGCTCCTTCACCGCGCGCTCCGTCTCCCGCAGCGCCGCGTCCACGTCGTTCATCGGCAGGTTCGCGATGGCCGCGATGTACCGCTCGGGCCGGCGCGCCACCATCTCCGCCATCTCGTCGTTGCAGATCCTCGCGAGCTCGGCGGCCTCCTTGGGAGGGCAGAGGAGCTCGAGAGGGGGCATGGTCGCGGAGATTACCTGGACGAGGTCCTCGTAGGGAGCCAGCTTCGTCATCCGGAGCGCTTCATCCGTGAGCGCCGGGCGCTTCTCCTGGACCTTCATCTCGGCTTCGAAGGGGCCCGTGTAGCGGCCGATGGCCTTCCGGTACCGCTCGGGCATGACGTGGGTAAAGATGTCGATCTTCATCTCTCGCCTCCTGATTGAAGGGGAAGGGCTGCCTACTTCGGCGTCCCACGCGGTCGGTATCCCAGGGCCCCGAGAGCTTACGACCTTCTTCGCTTATCTCATAACTCCGTTTGATGACCTCGGTCAAAGGGAAGGACGGGAGGGTAGGCTGGCATATCGCCGGGAGGCCGCCTGGAGCCGATCAGCCATGCCCGACCCGGCTATACGCGCCCGGCGCTGACGCGACCGGCGCCGGGTCGCTCACTCAGTCCCCGACTCCTCCTCCAGCTCGTCCTCCCGGAAGACGGTGAGCGGGATGGCGTCGTCGAGGCTCCGGCCGGGTTCGTACTCGAGCATGCCCTGGACGCCGGCGGCGACGCTCCGGAAGAGCGTGGCGACCGGAAGACCCATGGGGCAGGCGGTGTCGCACAGGCCGCAGCCGACACAGGAGGTGCTCATGTGGTTGAGCCGCGTCAGGTGGAAGAGCACGGTTTCGGCCGGCATCTTCTGGGCGCCCTTGCGGTCCGCCCAGCGGCTGTAGAGGTCGGAGGGATGATCG
>JACRCS010000603.1 GCA_016218905.1 Deltaproteobacteria bacterium | reverse complement strand
CGATGTGGATGAAGGATACCCTCATCCCCCTCGACATGCTCTTCCTGGGCCCTGGAGGGCAAATCCTGAAGATCGCCGGCATGACCCAGCCCAACTCCACCGCGATCATCTCCTCGGATGTCCCGGTTCACGGCGTCCTGGAGCTCGCCGGCGGCGCCGTCGCCCGGCTGGGGATCCGGGACGGCGACCGGGTCGTGCACCCCGCCTTCGCACCCTGACGCGGATACGTTGCGGGCGAGCCGGCGCTTACACGCCCATTTCGATCAGCGGTCGGACCCCGGTGATCCGGAAGGAAACCGCGGCCTTCATCATCTGCGCAGCCTGATCGCCCGCTGCCTGACGCACGAGGGCGACCAGGTTGTCGAACAACGGTCCACTCGCCTCGATCGCCTTGGCCTCCAGGTAGATCCGTGCGCCCTTCCAGTCATAGGGTGAGGCCGCCGTCTCGAAGACGCAGAGTGCCGCCTTCGGGTTCTTGCCCAGATTGTCGAGGGTGCGGTTCTGGCCGAGGGCCACGACCACCGAGTCCTCGTCGGGCATGTGAGCCGAAGAGAACACCCCGGCGTTGACATTACCCTGCAGATCGGCCGTGCTCAGGGTTCCGAGCCAGCCCGGCTTGTTGACGAGCGCCATCACTTCGTTTCGGTCCACGGTTCACTCCTCTCGCTTCTCGTTTGGAAAGGGCAGATCGCCTGCGAGGTGCCCAGGGCGTTCACCAGTCTTCTCCGCGGCCGGCGACTGTCAATCCGCGGCCCCTCCGCGGAAGATCGGCCGCTGCCCCCCTGCGACAGGCCGGCCGGCTTTCGTGCGTGCTGCGGTGCTGGACGAGAAGTTCGTGCACAGGGCGCGCGCGGTGCGCCGCCCACCGAAGTGCGCCCTCTCTCGGGTGCCTGCCCCCAATCTTCCCATCCCCCTCCGCGGGCCTGATGGACCGGGTGGTGCGGTTCGAGGAGTACCTGGGAGACCGGGAGGTGGCCGGGCTTCGCACCGACTTCCTCCAAGACACGGGGAGCTGACGGGACCCGGTGCATTCCGGGTGATGGCGTCGCTCTGGAGAAGGCAGAGATCGTCATGGGGGTTGGAGCGGGTTCCCGCGGCGGAATCGCTGGACCCCTTGCGCCGGGGCAGTGGTGGTGTGGGGTATGTGCCAGAATTCCGCTCGCCCGGTTGGAGCGTCCGGCTCCTGTCACCTTCCCTCCTGCTTCGGCTTCCACTCCCGCGCCGACTCCTGCGCTTCGGCGATCTGCTCGCGGGTCATCTTGGAAGCGACAATGTCCCGATGCTTCACCGCGCTGACGTCGCCGCCGATGGCAGCCAGGCTGGCCCACTTGTGAGCCTGGACGTAGTCCTGCGGCACTCCTCGGCCACTCTCGTACGCACGGCCAAGCGTGGTCTGTGCTTGGGGGTTTCCTTGCTCCGCAGCCCTCCGGTACCACTTGGCTGCTTCGGCGTTGTCCTGAGGCACTCCTTGGCCATAGTCGCACATGCGCCCAAGGCTGAATTGGGCCTCGGGGTTCCCCTGCTCTGCTGCCCTTCGATACCACTTGGCCGCTTCGACAGAGTCCTGAGGCACTCCTTGACCATAATCGTACATGTACCCAAGGCTGAACTGGGCCTCGGTGTTCCCCTGACCTGCCGCTCTCCGAAACCACTTCGCCCCCTCGGCCAAGTCCTGGGAGACGCCCTGGCCGATGTAGTACATGGCCCCCAGCGTCAGTTGCGCGCCGACGTCTCCCTGCTCGGCGTTCTTCTTCAACTCCGCCAAACTCTCCGCCCGACCGGCGCCGATCCCCGCGAGGCCGAGAAGGATCGCCAGGACCACAGGCCAGTGCCCCTTGGCAGTCTTCATTCCCCCTCCTCCTCATTCCTTCGCCACGCGCCGCGGCTGTATGAAGGCTGGGAGAAGCCGATCTGGAGCGGTTTGGGTTCCTGCTCTGACGTGGGCTGAGCGAGTGCTCTGGGCTCCACTTCGAGCGCATCGGCGGCCGGCGTGTGTTCCTCGGCGAGGTTCGAGCCAGGGCTCTCCATGGTCGTCTTTGCCCCCTGCCCAATCCCTGTCACGGTCTTCTCCGCTTCGGCTCGCTCCCGCCCCAGGGGCAACACGAGGAAGAGAGCGTCAATCGACAGGGTCCTTCTGCACCCTCTATCTGTTCTTGCTGCAGTGGGCTCGCACGCGCCACAGGAAGTCAAGAGCCGGATCGGCCTCCTCGGGCGACAGGTCGCTCCAGCATCTCCTCCAGACCGCCGTGTTCTCGATGCGCTTCTGGGCCCTTGAGGTTTCGATAGACTCATAGGCCCACTGGATCTCTTTGAACTTCTCGGCGGCGTGAGGATCACCGGGGTTCCTGTCCGGATGAAACTTCTTCGCGAGACGCCTGTGGGTGGCCTTGAGGTCCTGATCGGTCGCATCTTGAGGCATGCCCAGCACCGCGTAGGGATCCTGCGCCAGAAAGACCATCCTTTCCCTCATCGCGGAAGGAGGTTTCTAACACGCTTCGGTGGTCGTTCGAGCGCACCTGGGTATCCAATCACGGGTCGAGAATCTACCCGGGCCCGCTGGGCGGGAACCTATGCCGAGGAAGCTCCGGTCTCCTCCACCTTCGCCAGGAACGCCACCAGCGCACGGTTGAAGGCCTCGGGCTGCTCCACGTTGGAGAGGTGGGCCGCTCTCGGGAGTGTGATGAGCGTGGAGCCGTCGATCCGTTCGTGGATGGCTTGGGAGGCCGCGACGGGGGTGCTCAGGTCCTCCTCGCCCACGAGGACGAGGGTGGGCACTGCGATGCCCGCCAGTCGGTCGGTGAGGTCCAACTCGCGGATTGCGTGGCAGCAGCCAATGTAGCCGTCGGGATTCGTCGCCCGGATCACCCCTCGAACCCTCTCCACGGCGTCGGGGTCGCGCTCCCGAAAGTCTGCGGTCAGCCACCGCCCGACCGTGGCTTCTACCTGCGCCTCCAGCCCTCTTCCCCTCACTTCCGCGATCCGCTCGTCCCAGAGCGCCCTCGCCTCCGGTGGAACGTGGCTCGTCGTGTCGCAGAGGACGAGCCCCGCGAGGACCTCGGGGTGCTCCAGGGCCAGGAGCTGCCCGATCATCCCGCCCAGGGAGAGGCCGACAAAGCAGGCCTGCCGGATCCCCAGGGCACCGAGCAGAGCGTGCGCGTCCGAGGCCAATTGGGACAGGGGGTAGGCGCCCTTTGGGGCATCGCTCCCGCCGTGACCGCGGATGTCGTACCGAAGAACCCGGTACCGGTGCGCCAGCGCCGAAACCTGGGCGTCCCACAGGGAGAGGTTCGCCGCGAGCGAGTGGCTGAGCGCCACCGCAGGGGCTGAGGCCGGCCCGTCCAGGGTGTAGTTCATGGAGATGCCGTTGACCGTGATCTTCATCGGGTCCTCCCTTCCCCCTCTTCCGACACCCCACTGCCGCACCGGTCGCACTAGGGTTGTCAAGGTCGGGGGGAAAATCAAGGAGCGGTTCGACGAGGCCGCTCGCGGGCCTCGCCGAGGTGACCCGTGACGCTCGACGCGAGCTCGAGGTCCTGACAGCCTGCCTTTGGATCGGGCGTAACCGGCCGCCCGCGGGGCCCCGTCCGGCGCCGCAGGATCCTGAGGGCTCGCGTGTGCGGCGCGAAGCGCTGCAGGCGGAAGACGGTGCGAAGGGTGGCGCGGGAGCCTGGAGAGGGGATCCTCGCCGGCCACCCGACGCCGTGGACCAGCGGCCGCGTCTCTCCGGGCACCGGACCGCCGACCGTCTTGACCGGCACGGATGACGTCTATAGAGTCCGAGCCCTGCTTGGATCTCCTCACCCAAGGGAGCACCTCCTGACCTCTGTCCCTGCGATCCGCGTCCGCGCGCTCAACGATGCCCCGGCCCGGGCGGACGGCGGGTTCGTTCTCTACTGGATGACGGCCTTTCGGCGGACGTCCTGGAACGTTGCGCTCCAGCGGGCGGTCGAGTGGTCACGGGCGGTCGACCGCCCCCTGCTGATCTTTGAGGCTCTTCGATGCGACTACCCCTGGGCGAGCGACCGGCTCCACCGGTTCGTGCTCGAGGGCATGGCCGACAACCGCCGGCGCTGCGAGGAGGCCGGGGTCGCGTACTACCCTTACGTGGAGCCGGCCGTCGGCCGCGGCGGCGGTCTTCTGATGGCGCTCGCGGGGCACGCCTGCGCCGTGGTGACCGACGACTTCCCGGCCTTCTTCCTCCCGCGGACGCGGCGGGCCGCCGCGCGCCGGCTGCCGGTGCGGCTCGAGGCGGTCGATGCCAACGGGCTCCTGCCCCTTCGGGCTGCCGGCCGCGCGTTTCCGACGGCCTACGCGTTCCGGCGGTTTCTCCAGAAAGCGCTTCCGGAGCACCTGGCCACGTTCCCGGAGCCCGAGCCACTGGCGGATACCGGGGGACGGCTCGCCGCCGTCCCGGAGGCGGTGCTCGACCGTTGGCCCCCGGCGGGTCCGGAGCTCCTGGCCGCAGACGCGGCGGCGCTCGCCTCGCTGCCGTTGGACCATGGGGTGCCCCCTGCGCCGGTGAGGGGAGGGGAGGCAGCGGCGCGCGAGCGGCTGCGGGAGTTCGTGGACCGGGGGCTTGCGCGCTACGCGGAGGACCGGAACCACCCGGACCGGGACGCGACGAGCGGGCTGTCGCCGTACCTCCACTTCGGCCACCTCTCGGCGCACGAGGTGTTCGCCGCCGTGATGAGCGCCGAGGGGTGGTCGGAGGATCTGCTCTCGCGCCGTGCCGACGGGCGGCGCAGCGGCTGGTGGAGGGCGAGCGCCTCGGCTGAGGCGTTCCTCGACCAGTTGATCACGTGGCGGGAGCTCGGGTTCGCGGGGTGCGCCTACGGCGAGGCGTGGGACCGTTACGAGAGCCTGCCCGCGTGGGCCCTCGCGACCCTCGAGCGCCACGCCGGGGACCCGCGTCCCTACGTCTACCACCGGTCCGAGCTCGAGGCCGCGGCCACCCACGATCCGCTCTGGAACGCGGCCCAACGACAGCTCCTGCGGGAGGGGCGCCTCCACAACTACCTGCGGATGTTGTGGG